>CAZXWV010000055.1:0-3443 GCA_964644735.1 Candidatus Woesearchaeota archaeon | reverse complement strand
TCTTAGATAAACACCTATAAAAACAATAATTGACAGTATTAAATAATAAATCCACCCTGATTTTACTAATAAATTTTGTAACTTTTCTTTCCTTTCTTCAATAATATCTTTTTCAGCCATCTTAAGGTTTACTCGCAAACTAAAGAAAAAATCTTTCTATATAAAGATTTCTTATACAGAGAAAAAGAATAAACTGCCTCCTTTAGGTGGCAATTTTCTTAGAGTTTTTTATATTTCTAATGCTTATTTTTATTTGAAAAGCATAGGAGTAAAATAAACTTCAAGCCAGGCAGCAATTATTAGTATGACTAATGCAATAAAAAGCAAAATCACTGTATTCTCAATAACTCTCAATGATTTTGCATTCTTAAAGCCATTTCTAAGAATAGAGACTCCAAAAATCCCTCCAGCCAGAGCAGTCATGAAATATGCAGCAATTTCTGGGAATCCATGAATCATGTATCTTCCGATTCCTATTGGAATTTCAGTTATCTGGTATTTTGTAAATACCCCAATAGCCGCAGAGATAACACTAGCATTCCACGCTAAAATAAATATTGCCCCTGCTCCGAATATCAATGAAAAAACAAGCGTGAAGATCATCACATAAACATTGTTTTCCAATATAGATAAAAATTTCATCTCATTTGTAACAGCCCCTGTAACAGACATCTTCTGACTGAAGCTATATTTCTTGACGCAATCTTGGATATCTTCTGGATTGTTTATCATGCAATATGTCTCTACTTGCGCATTGAATATATTTGGGTCTTGAAGAATAATATATAAAAAAGAAAAAGATAAAATAAATCCTAAAAATAGCCACATTAAAGCATAAATAGCATCACTATGGACTTTCCATACCTTAAAAAATCCCTCTATGTTTTCATCTTCAACCTCTTCCTGTTTGATCATATAATACATGAATGGCAGTGAAAACATTACACAAAATGTAACAACAATTATACCAGAGAATTTTGAAAGGATAGGATCACCTGAAAAAAGCCATTGAACAAGCAGGATAGAAAGGGCACCATAAATAAGCCCGATAAAAAACATTTTCCATGGCCTCTTTTCAGCAGATTTTGGATTAATAAGCATTTCCAGCATACTCTAGTTAAAAAAAGAGAATTTTTAAAGTTTCTTACCATTGCGATTATACCTTTTTTGAGTAATTCTAAACAAAAGCATTTTTATAATGGGTTCTCTTAATGTTTTTATGGATAATAAAAAGAGGTTTAATCAAATAACAAAAGACATTAAAGAAATTAGGATTCAAGGGGCTAGAAATATAGCTAAAAAAGCAGTTTATGCTTACTCATTAATTCCTACCAAATCATCAAAGGAGAGACTTTTGAGCTTGAGGCCGACAGAACCAATGCTCTCAAATGTGCTTGACAGGATTGAGGGGCAATCTTATGAGTCAATATTAAACCATTTTGATTCTGCCCAGGAAAAAATAAACCAGCATACATTAAAATTAATTAAAAATAATGATTTAATCTTCACACACTGCCATTCAACAAATGTCATTAATGCTCTGGTTTATGCAAAAAAGAGAGGGAAGAAATTTGAAGTTTATAACACTGAAACAAGGCCATTATTTCAGGGAAGAAAAACCTCTAAAGAATTGAGGAGAGCGGGGATAAAAACAACACAATTTATCGATGCTGCCGCGATGATTGCTCTGACAAAAAAGCAAGGAACAAAGAAAGTCAGCAAGATATTCTTTGGAGCAGATGCCTTGCTGAAAAATGGAGTGGTTAACAAAGTAGGAAGCGGCATGTTTTCTCAAATAGCCCATGACAATAAAATCCCTGTTTATATAATTGCTGACTCATGGAAATACTCTCCAAAAGAAGTAAAATTAGAAGAAAGAGATTTTCACGAAGTATGGAAGAATGTTCCAGGAAGATTAAAAATCAACATAGAGAATCCTGCATTTGAACTCATCCCTAAAAAATATATCAAAGCAATTATTTCAGAATTTGGAATTTTAAAATACGATGGATTTCTGAATAATGTTAGCAAGAATAATCAATAATTAACTGTTTTAGACCCAAAAGGAATATAAAAATAATCACGCCCTTCATTTGAATAAGGTCCTCTGGAATTCCATAAAATCTCTCCTTTTTTCATGCTTGTATTCTTCGGATCGACAACTACTTGAAGGCTTTCAATATCATCATGATCATGATTTCTATGGACATATCTTTCAAAGCGTATTCCTTTTTCACATATATACATTGAATATTCGCAACAATCTTTAGGATTATGGAAGTTTAATGTTAATTTTCCATTAGATTCTTTATCAAAATTAGTTATAATTAGATTAAATTCATCTTTATTTATTACTACTCCCTCTAAATTTATTGAATCCCCATGTTCAATAATTTCTTCCATTTTTCTTCTCGTCCTCATAAATGTAAATTATAAATTTATATTAATAAAGATTTGTATATTTTATACTATCTGATTAAATATACACTATAGTAAAAGATAAAAACTATCTTCATTTTTATTATACATGGACAAAAAAGCACAAGCAATAAGATTTGAACAGTTATTTGTAGGGTTTTTTATCTTGCTAGGAATTGTTGTTTTTTTAATAACTCTTCCATCTTGGTTAAATTCGTGCCCAGAAGAACCAAAAGATGAATTTAATATTAAATCTTATTTTCCTGAGCTGCAAAACCAGTCCCAGCAGATTCAAGAGTGCGAACAAAAACTAAATTCTAATACAACTGCATTATATAATTATAGAATTGTTTTTTTAATTTATAATCTCTCTTTGTTATTGATTGTTTTGTTGCTGTTAAATATCTTTAAAGGAATGTTTCACTTTGAGTTTGAAATTAAAAATAAAATATTATATCCCTTATCTAAAATAATCAAAATAATATTAATAAAGATTAAGTTTATTTTACTAGGGATATTAATAATCTTATTTATCGGATCTTTATTGTTCCTTTTGTTTCCTAATATTCTTATATAATTTATTTCTTTTTTACACTCTTAACTTCTTTTTCCTGAGCTTCTGCGATTATCTTTTGTAATTCTTCGCTTATTTTGTCAATATTTTCATTTAACTCATCTTTAACATCTTCTAATTTTTTGATTTGTTCTTCAATTATTTTTTTTGTCTCAGGAACGCTTTTTTTTACAAAATTTTTCCCTCCGATATCTACTGTTAGCTCTTCAGATATAAGTTTTGTTTTTGCAAAAATCCCTCTTCCTATTGGAGCAAAAATCTCCTTTCCTTTAGCACCAACAAGTTCATCAAGTCCGATATTAATATAACCCATTTCAATTATTCCCTGCTCAATTGCCTGCACCTGCTGCTGCAGATGATGCAGCTGCTGCTCAAACATGCTTAATTTAAACATTAACTCCTGCTGTCCGTGTTCCATGGGTTAAATTAATGAGACAGCTTTTAAAAACTT
>CAZXWV010000054.1:1760-3507 GCA_964644735.1 Candidatus Woesearchaeota archaeon | reverse complement strand
CGCATTTCTTCAGGTATAAACACCCTCTTTTTACCATTTTTTTCAATAACTTCTTCAATCAAATTTTCACTTTTTTGTTTTATAGAATTTATTTGCCCTCTTATAGTAGACCTTTCTTTTCCAAGCATAGCAGATATATCATCATAACTCAATTTCATATCTGTATTAAGCAAGACCCATAAAATTGCTCTTTCAGTTATAGAAAATTGCTCTAATTTTGGTGTTTGAACAGCTGTTTGAACAGCTGTTTGAACAGCATAAACACCTGTTTGTTTGTTAGACAGCTGTTTAGGTGTTTTAAACACCTTTAGACTTTTTACTTCTCCCATAACAGAAATAATATTTTTTATGCCTTCAATATCTTCCTGTATCGACGATAAAGATTCTTTTATATCACCTATGTCTCTTTTTTGGATATTTTTTTCATAATCAAGGTGTTTAATCCATTGCCCTACAGAATCAATATCTTTTTTTACAGAATCAAACCCTTTTTTTGTATCTTCTTTTATTTGTTCAACCCTTTTTTTCCCAAACAACCACCTAAACATAACAATTTTACTACAATATTATTTAAAAATCTTTCTATCTCGAGGATATAATTTTAAATTTTTTTCCATAAACATCCGTAAAATTCTATAATCAATCATGTTTTTATATACTTTAAACACCTGTTTATCTTAAAAAACACTAACAAACACCCTGTTTAAACACCAGTAAACAGTAAACACCTTACTTTTTATTAATTATGACAATATCTTCTTAACAAAGTTAATCTTAGTGCATAACTTTACAAATATCAAAATATTAATAAACTCTTTATCTTTTTTGATATTATGAAGAGGAAATTGTATGACTTTTTCATAAGAGGGCATAAGTTCCAAGAGGAATTTAGAAGACAGATGCGTCTATTGATAGTAATTACATTGGGATTTACGATCGCTTTTACCTGGCGTCAAACAATTTTTGATATTTTCCAATCATTTGTCCAGTTAATTACTCATGTCCAGAACTCTTCTTTTTCAAGTATATTGACTTCATTACTAATTACAATTGTTAGCTTTTTTTTCATATACTTTTCATCACATTTTCTTAAAGAAAAAGCTACATACTAACTTTTTCTTTTAACTAAGGTAAGCTAACTGAATATTACTCAAAGTCAGTAAAAGTAAGGATTAATCTTTAAAATTAAATTTTTGATAATTTTCTCATTTTACAAAAGGCTTTGCTTCCATAAACTAAATAATCTAAAGGTATTTCAATTTTAGATTCCAAATAAGGGTATTCTTCTATCTCCCTTATTGGATGGTGAGCTATTCCAAAATTATAAAGGCCATTAGGAAGCATAATAACAACATAATCTTTTGTCTGGGAGGGCCTAACATAAGAAATAACAATTCCTGGTGTTGGAGTTATTCTATCATTTTTTCTCATAAACATAATCTTTGGGAAATCTTTAATTTTTCTTGCTTCTTCTAATAAAATTTTTTTAACTTGTTCTGAAGAAGCATTAATTATATTTTCTATCTGTTTCATTTGTTTTTGCAAAGAAGAACCTTTTTTTAAGGATTTATACTATTAAACATATAAAACAAAAAATTATGCCTTTTTTCTGTTGGGGTAATGTTTTCTGAGATGAAAAATTTTTGGAGGTTAAATCCCCATGCTACTTGAACTAAGCTAACCTAAATTCACAAAAACTAGTAATAACTATTAAAAATTCGCACAATAAGCATTGTGCGAACCATAA
>CAZXWV010000054.1:0-1660 GCA_964644735.1 Candidatus Woesearchaeota archaeon | reverse complement strand
ACCTCAACATTTTTAAGCAAACAAATTTGATTTATTCTATGACTAATAAACAATTTCACAAGAAAAATAGATTTAAGCCAGATAAATTTATCTCAAGCCAATCTCTAACACATCCAATAGCAGTAAAAATAAATGAAATTTCTAGAAACTATATTGGAAAAGTTGTTTCTATAACTGGAATTATAGACAGTATTTCCCAAACAGACGGACCAACATTATTGCCTGTTGATGATGGAACAGGCACACTGACTCTTAAAGGATTTATAGGTCCTGGAGAAAGAGCATTCCCTGAAATAAACAGCGAAGACAGTGTGGAAGCAAAAGTCAAAATAAAAGATTATATGGGTTCATTTGAAGGGGAAATAATCAAAATACACAAATTAGAAGGAGAAAATGCAAAAAAAATAATAAAAGAGATAGAAGAAATTCAGAGAAAAAGGGCAATGCCTGAAGATACACATTTTCTTGTAAAAAGCCATGTTTTAGACAAATTAAAAGAGTCTATGATAAAAGCAGCCACTGAGATAAAATTAGCAATAATCCAAAACAGGCCGATAATTGTAAGGCACCATAATGATGTTGATGGCTATAGTGCGGGATTTGCCTTGGAAAGAGCAATAATTCCTCTAATAGCACAACAGCACAGCTCTGCAAAAGCAGCCTGGGAATACTACACAAGAGCGCCGTGTTCAGCCCCTTTTTATGAGATAGATGATTCTATCAAGGATACTGCAACCTCATTAAGAAATGTTGCAAAATTCTCAAACAAAATGCCATTGGTGGTAATTACAGACAACGGCTCTTCTGAGCAGGATTTATTCGGGATACAGCAAGGAAATGTTCATGGCATGAAATTCATAGTTGTTGACCATCATTATTTTGAGAAAGATGTTATTTCAAAAGAGGTTGTTGCGCATATAAACCCTTTTTTAGTTGGAGAAAATGGATCAAGCTATTCAGCAGGAATGCTTGCAACAGAACTTGCCCGTATTATTAATAGTAATGTTGGAAACATAAGCCAGATTCCGGCAATGGCAGGAATTGCAGACAGAGTAGACAATAAAAAAACAATGGAGGATTATATAAACATCGCAGAAAAAGAGGGATATTCTAAAAAATTGCTGACTGACATTGCAACAGTCATTGATTTTGTATCTGCAAAATTAAGGTTTATGGAAGCACGAGAGTATATTGAAGTTCTTTTTGGAGAGCCACGGGATAAGCAACGGCATCTGGTTAATTTAATGGCTCCATACATTAGGGATCTTGAGAGAAAAGGACTTGAAATGGCGAGAATGGGGGCAAAAATTGAAACAATCAACAGCATCAGTTTACAGACAATATCTATTGAAGAAACTTTTCCAGGATTTGGTTTTTATCCTAAGCCAGGAAAATGCATAGGGTTTGTTCATGATGATTTGCAGGAGAGAAAAGGGCTGAAAAGATTAATCTCAGCAGGAATAATGAATTCAGCAGCGACAATAAGGGCAACAGACGAGGCTAATTTTTCAATTCATGATATGATAAATTACATCAAGAAAAATCTTCCAGAGTCTTTTGTAGACGGAGGAGGGCATAAAAATGCCGGTTCAATTAATTTTATTCCGAGCAAAAAAGAAGAAGTAATTAATTTAATGAAAGAGTTTATTCAATCTATAAA
>CAZXWV010000053.1:0-3540 GCA_964644735.1 Candidatus Woesearchaeota archaeon | reverse complement strand
ATGGCAGACGATAAAGCTCAGAAGATTCAAAAATTAATGAAACAGCAGGACAAGATAAGAAACATAGCAATAGCTGCACATATTGACCATGGTAAAACAACTTTCTCTGATAATCTTTTGGCAGGAGCAGGAATGCTTTCTGAGGAAACAGCAGGTAAGCAAAGAGCTTTAGATTTTCATGAAGATGAAGCTGCAAGAGGAATTACAATTGATGCAGCATCAGTCTCTATGGTTCATAATGTCAGAGGAGAAGACCATCTTATTAATTTGATTGACACTCCGGGGCATGTTGATTTTGGAGGGGATGTTACTCGTGCGATGAGAGCAGTCGACGGTTGCATAATTTTAACTTGTGCTGTCGAGGGGGTCATGCCTCAGACAGAAACAGTTGTAAGGCAGGCGCTTAGGGAGTTAGTCAAGCCGGTTTTATTTATTAATAAAGTTGATAGATTAATCAAGGAAGTTAAATTAACCCCGGAGAATATGCAGGCAAAATTCATTAAAATCATTGACCATGTTAATAATTTGATTGAGAATATTGCTCCTGAAGGATACAAGGAAAAATGGAAAGTAGGGGTTGGTGAAGGAACTGTTGCATTTGGCTCGGCATTCCATAACTGGGCATTAAGTTTTCCATATATGAAGGAAAAAGGAATAACTTTCAAAGATGTTATTGATGCTTATGAGAAAGATAATCACAAAGAGCTGGCAAAAAAAGCTCCATTGCATGAAGTTGTTTTAAGTATGTCTATCGCTCACCATCCAAATCCTGTTGTTGCCCAAAAATACAGAATACCTAAAATCTGGCATGGAGATATTGAATCTGACATGGGCAAGGCTTTAGTTAACTGCGACCCAAAAGGAGACCCAGTATTTGTCCCTACTAAGATTGTTATAGACAAGCATGCAGGTGAAATAGCTGCAGGAAGATTGTTCTCAGGAACAATGAAGCAGGGGGATGAGGTTTATATGAATCTTGCAAAACAAAAAGTTAGAATCCAGCAGGTTTCTGTGTATAAGGGAGCGCAAAGAGTTGTTGTTGATGAAGCTAGTGCAGGGAATATTATTGGTGTTGTAGGTTTGAAAAATGTTTTTGCAGGTGAGACAGTAAGCAAACATATGATGGAGCCATTCGAGGCTATCAAGCATTTATTTGATCCTGTAGTTACAAAATCTATCGAGGCTAAAAAAGCAGCAGACCTGCCAAAGTTAGTTGAGATTCTTAAGCAGGTTGCAAAAGAAGACCCGTCTATTAAAATAGCAATTAATGAACAGACAGGAGAGAGCTTAATGTCTGGCATGGGAGAGCTACATTTGGAAATTATTGAAAATAGAATTAAAACAGAAAAAGGACTGGATGTTCAAACATCCGCTCCAATCATTGTTTACAGAGAAACAGTCGGCAAGGAGTCCCCCTCAATGGAAGGGAGAAGCCCAAACAAGCATAATAGTTTTTTCATAAGAGTAGAGCCATTGGAAGATAATGTTTATGAGGCGATAAAATCTGGAGCATTGCCAGAAGGAAGAATCAAGAAAAAAAGCACTAAAGAGATGGCAGAGGTGCTTTCTTCACTGGACTGGGACGGAGATGCTATAAGAGCTATAAGAGATATCTACAAAGGAAATGTATTAATGGATGAAACCCGTGGAGAGGTTCATATCGGCGAGGTTATTGAAATGGTCTTAGATGCGTTTGAGATGGTTATTGATGCTGGCCCATTGGCAAGGGAACCATGCATGAAAATGAAAGTATCACTAACAGATATTAAACTTCATGAAGATGCTATTCACAGAGGTCCAGCCCAAGTTTATCCTGCTGTCAGGGAAGGAATTACAGAAGCAATGAGAAAAGCAAACCCGTCATTATTAGAGCCTCTGCAAATTCATCTTATTGATATGCCTGACAAATTTTTAGGTACAGTAACAAAGTTAGTTGGAAGCAAGAGAGGACAGATGATTAATGTTACTCAAGAAGGAACTAATGCAGAGATGGAGACAAAGATTCCTGTTGCAGAGATGATTGGGTGGTCTAGTGATTTAAGATCAGCTACAGAGGGCCGTGGGTCAAGCTCATTAAAAGACCAATTATTTGAAAGAACTCCATCTGGAATACAAGATGATATTATCAGGAAGATAAGAAACAGAAAAGGTTTGGCTGAGAATCAGTAATTTTCTAGAAAGTATATTTAGGTTTAGGGGGTCGGCGAGAATTTTTATTTTGTAATTATTTAGGAGTAACTAATAGAAATATTTAAATAGGCATAAAACTAAATAAAAATTATGAAAAAACAATTTGATAATATCCGAAAATGTTATTATATTAGAACGCCAGATTTTCCAATGGTAAAGAAACCATCTTCATTTTTTAATACTTTCTATACTTTCTTTTCTGTTAAAGATAGGGAAACTAGAGATGACTCTGAGCTTGTTAGAGCAACTACAAAACAAAGAGTTGATATAACTCAAAGTATATTAAACACCTTAAAAAATGGATTAGGAAGAAAAGTTAATCTTGCTGGGATACAAGAAAAAAATTTGTCAGTAGTATTAGCTTTCTCTAATTTGAGAGAAAATCGTCCTATTCCAATAGATTTTAGATTAGTTGATAATAAAAGAGCAAGTATAGGTTCATTAGAGTATTTCTTTCCACATTGGATATATGGTGAGTATGATGAGTGGGTTAGTAATGGTGGAGTAAAGTTGAATGTTTTATCTTCTGTTATTAAAAACGAATCGCAGTATAATTCTCTTCAGATTGGACTAGGATTCTCTGATTAAGACGAGAGAGGAACTTGATTCTTATACAGAACCGACAAAATTCTGTAATTTGGAATTTTATGGTCCAGAAAACCCAATTCAAAAGGATTTTCTAGGAAACAAAATTAAACTGCCACATCATCAAAAATCAATGATTTTTGAGTGTGCTCAGAAATCCATTTTGCAAGATTTCTGACATTATGTGGCAGACAATTGCCTTGCAATTGTCTTTTGTTTTCATTTTTTATTAATGATTCCCCTAAAAAATGAAATGCTCAAAAATTTCCTATTTTTGTTGTTTTCTGTCCCAAAACTCAGAAAATTTGAATTTTTTGGGCGCCAAAAATCTAAAGATTTTTTAGCGAGTCCAAAACAAACCACGGCTTTTAAGCCGTGGTAAAATACAAGGACTTCTTGATAACAAACTCCTTGAATTTTAATGTATAAATTAATAATTCCAAAGATAGATTGCAGTTGCTAAGAGAATAAATCCAATAATTATCTCTATTAAACCATACTCTCTAAGTTTTTTTGTATTCTTTAACAGAGATTTTAATATTCTTTTTGTCGGTTGTGTAAAGAATGCAATAAACAACCCTTCAAGTATCACTAATATTGATACAATTATTAATATTATAGCACTCATAAATGCTAAAATAGAAGCAAATTTATAAATCTATTGAATTAAAATCCAGTTGAATTATATCGTCGATGAGATTATTTTTTTGTTTTTAAAGCGAAAGGTTTTTAAACCTAATTTTTCATTAAAATATTACTCTAAAA
>CAZXWV010000052.1:0-3611 GCA_964644735.1 Candidatus Woesearchaeota archaeon | reverse complement strand
TATCAAGATTAGAGCTGAAAAAATTAGAGCTGGATATAAATAAAAACGATATTGTAGCTATTGCAAATCAGGTAAAAGAAAGCTTATTCCCTCTCGCAGAAAGCAATTATGCCAAAATAAGCATTAAATCCCCTGAAAAACTTCTTGCAGATTGCGATGAATACATGATAAACCAGATAATTACAAACATTGTTAAGAATAGCATAATGTACAGAAAGCCTGGCAAGCCAAACAAAATTGAGATAAACATAATGAAAACAGAAACTGATGCAGTCATAAGCATAACTGACGAAGGAAGAGGTGTCCCAAAAGAAAAGCAAAATAAGATATTTGAAAAATTCTACCGCATTAAAGAAGCGGTTAAAAGGCCTGAAGAAGGGGCGGGAGTTGGGTTAAGCATTGTTAAAGGATTGGTTGAGCTGCATGGAGGGAAAATTTCCTTTAAGAGCAGAAAAGGGGTTGGCTCTGCATTAACATTTAATATACCTTTAAAAAAACTGAAAGGAGGAAAAAATGAATGAGAAAATTTTGATAATTGAAGACAGAGCAGACACCATGAACTTGCTGAAATTTGCTCTTGAAAAGCAGAATTATGCAGTCATCTCTGCAGAGAATGGAAAAAGAGGGTTGAATGCTTTGGAAAAATACCCAATAGATTTAGTTATACTTGACATAATGCTGCCAGATATATCAGGCAAAGAAATCCTTAAAAAAATAAGAGCAGATAAAAAATACAGCAGAGTTAAAGTTATTGTCCTGACAGCAGCGAAAATTTCAGAAAAAGAGCAAAAAGAATTTTTCAATATAGGAGCACAAGGATTTCTTTTTAAGCCGGTTCAGATAGAAGTAATGAGGAATGAGATAAGAAAAATTTTAGAGAAGAGATGATTTTTGTAAGACTCTGTATTGAACTACCTCTGTTCGGCAATTGGAAAGTCGTTATTGATTACAAAATATTTGTCGCTGTCCAATTACCTCAATCTCAGAGTCTCCAGAGCTCTTGGAACATTTGTCTCAATTCTCTGAATCTTGTAGAGGGCAGAAGCCAGGTCCAGCGATTTTGAAACCTCTCCGTGCTCAATTATTACTCTCTTAGGTTTCGGCCTCATATTATTGAAGAAATCCATTAATTCATTTCTTCCTGCATGGGCGGTAAATCCTACAATCGTATGAATTTCCATATTAATCTTAACTGTCTCTTCCTTCCCATCAACCATCATTCTTGTTTCTTTAAGCCCGTCCTGAACATTCCTTCCTAAAGAGCCAATACCCTGATAACACACAAAAATTATTGAATTTTTATCATTGCCTGCAAACTCCCTGAAATATTCAACTGAAGCTCCTCCTACAAGCATACCGCTTGTTGCAAGGACGACGCATGGGCCTCCTTCAATAACTTTTTTTCTTTCCTGCGAAGAGCCGACTCTTGAAAATATCTCGGAAGTGAAAGGATTTTTGTCTTTGAATATCTCTGACCTTACTTTAGCCCCTAAAAAATCCGGATAAGCTGTATGGATAGCATTGATATCCCAAATCATTCCGTCAATATAAACAGGGATATCTTGCAGTTTCCCTGTTTTTATTGCATCCTCCAAAACAAGCATTGTCTCCTGTGCTCTTCCTAATCCCAACTCTGGAATCAGGACTTTTCCTCCTCTGTCTATTGTTTTTTTAACTGCCTCCAAAAATTCTTCTTCTGACTGGATTCTAGGAGGGAGCACATCTGATTTTGAGCCGTATGTTGATTCTGTTATTACTGATTCTACCCTCGGAAAAGTTGTTATTGCCGGGTCTAAAAGCCTTGATTTGCCATATTTAAAATCTCCTGTATAAAGCAGATTGTGAGCCCCATTTCCTATATTCAGGTGAACCATCGCTCCGCCAAGAACATGTCCTGAATTATAAAATGTAAGCCTTACATCAGGAGTCACGTCAGTAACCTCATTATAATTTAAGCATATGCTGTGCTTCACCATTTCTTTTATGTCAGTTGAACTGAATAATGGCGCTGATGCCTGCTTGTAGGCAACACCAATAAAATCCAGAGAAAGCAAAGCCGCAATATCTCTAGTCGGAGCTGTCATATAAACCGGTCCTTTATATCCCATCTTGTACAGATAAGGAACCAAACCAACATGGTCAAGATGAGCATGACTAATTATTACTGCGTCCAATCTGCTTATGTCAAATTCAGGAATGTCCAATGAAGGAAATCTATCCTGGCCTTGAGAAGCCGGGTCTATCCCGCAGTCAAGAAGAATTTTAGAGTTAGGCGTCTGCAGGAGAATTGAACTTCTTCCAACCTGCCTTGCCCCTCCTAAAAAAGTAATCCTTATCCATTCATCAACTTTTTCCGGGTTCCATTCTTTGTATATCTTCTCTCCAATTGAATTAAGAAATTTTCTTCTGTAATTATTATTTGCATAAAGAACTTCCCTTATATTTTCTGTAATCTGGCTTTTAATTGCAGGAGATCTCTGAACTTGAGGTGTCCATAAAGTTTTGTTCCTTATATCGTCAAGAATAAATCCCTGCTTTCCAATTACCAATCCCGGCTTTTTGGCCTCAATTATGACGATGCTTCTCTGAACATCAAAAATTAAATTTGTTATTTCTGCCTCTTCTGGGACAATGGTTTTTATTTCTGCTTCTGTTTTCTCCTGGCTTAGAAGTATCTTTGCATCTGCCCTGAGCTCAACCCTTTTTTTTATCTCATTAACAATATCTCTTATCTCCCTTTCTCCTTCTTTGAAGAATTTTTCATTATCTGTATAGAGAACAATATTCGCCCCTTCAAAACTTGCTTCTTTTATGTCTCCTCTAAGTTTGTCTGTTATTGTTTTTAGAATATTCATCTTATCAACCTTTAAAATTACCGGACATTTCAGAAAAATTATCTATCTTTATATTCTGATACAATTTCTTGTTCAACCGCTTTTTTAATTCCATCTTTTGTTATAGTAAAAATGTCAATTCCATATCCGCTTCCAGTATCTCTTTGTGTTGAAGATTTCAAAGCTTCTTTTGCTAGCTCAACAGCTTCTTTAACAGTCATATCTTTTTTGTACTGCCTTTCTAATAAACCAAGCACATACGGCATACCGCTTCCGAAATTGGCATCGTAATCTTCTACTTTATAAGCCCCTCCAGCAGGCTCAATAGTGTATAATTCAGTGCTTCCGTCTTCATTAAATCCGGCCACCAGAGTCCCAACAATGCTTGGAATCATAGACGGCTGCCTTATCTGGGAGTAAGTTATAGCTCCTGTTAAATTTGCTGCCTGCTTGACTGTTGGCCTTGACCTTGACTTTAATTCTTTAAGTTTTAATTCTGCTACTAACAGCTTTGAGAGTCTTACTGCATCTGCCGCCCCCCCGCAAAATGAGATAACTAAATAATCGTTGATTTGATTAACTTTTTGAAAATTTTTATTAAGAACAGTATTTCCAGCAGTGACCTGCCTGTCAGCAGCCATTACAACTCCGTCTTTGCAGACTATTCCCAATATAGTTGTCCCTGTCTTCAAAATTGAATTTTTTAATTCAGCGTCCATTTTAATTTCTCTAGAATAATCTAATTAATTATTAGAATTTATAATAATCAAGAGATTT
>CAZXWV010000051.1:0-3724 GCA_964644735.1 Candidatus Woesearchaeota archaeon | reverse complement strand
CTTTTGGCCCGAAGCTGCCAATTCTTTTAACATAAATTTCTGAAAATGTTCAGGATTTCTTCTTATATGCGAGGCAATTTGGAAAAAATTTGTCAAAATTGTTTTCTTCCCTTCAAAATGCCCCTCTATTTTAGGTATTTCAAATCTTCCGCTGGAACTGCTTACCTGTTTTACTTTTTTATACGCTTCTTCAAGCAGTTTTTCATAAGATTCCATATTTTGAGGAGCAATCAAGGGTTTTTAATAGTTTTGAATATATTTTATATCACAATAAACTTTTTATATTATAAAGAAATATTTTTTATATGTCATTGAAAAACAAACTTTATTCTGAGATAGATACTAATTCAGAAAGAAAAAAAAGAGAGGTTGATTATATTCTTGAAATTATTGAGGACTCAGAATATAATCCAAAACTTATAGAATTGTTTGGAAAGAATGAAGATGGGAAATTCAGTGAAAGTTACTTAGAAAAGAAAGTTTTTGATGGAGCTAAAAAAAGTATAGAATCAATAAGAGAGTATGCTTCTAATTTTGGGATCAGAACTTTCCGTGGAAGTTTAGATAAAATTGAAATTCCAGTATATAGTTTAGGATGGATTGAAGCAAAAAAATTTCCTGAGGGAGATAATTTACCTTTATCAGGTTGTTATTCTTTACAAGCTTCAGAAAAAGGATTAGAAATTCTGAATAGATTTAAAGAAATAAGAGGGGAATTGTCTATTAAGGAAGAAAATAAAATACGGAATGATTTTTTATTTGCTCGTCAATAATTTCCTTGATTTACCCTAACCATCTTAATTTTCCAGGTCTGGGCTCAAAGACAATTCCTTCTTCTAATAGTTTCTTTATTTCCTGATTGATTATATCTGGAGAACTTTCCCTTAGCTCCATAATTATTTTATCCACCTCAATTCCTCCATCATCTTCTGCATTTTTAATTAAATTAAGAATCCTGTCTTTTACTGCCATTATATGCTTTTTTTCAACAACAGGGGAATTCTTTGCCCTTTCTTTTTCAATCTCTAATTTCCTCACCAGCAAATATCTTGAGTCTAATTCTTTTACAATCTCCGGAGAGATATATATCTCGTTGTTAAAATATCTCATAAATCCGATAATTACAACTGTCTGCCCTGGATTTACCCAATTAAGTTTTGCTGCATCATCCCCAAATGCTTTTATTTTTATCTGCCCTGAACCATCATCTAATGTAAGAAAGGTGTATTTTTTTTCCCCCTCGCTTTGGTATCTGTCAATAACATTCCCAATTATATTTATTCGGATTATTTTTTTCCCGCCAAGCTCAAGAAAGGAAAATTTTTCTTCAATTATTATCGGCTTTCCAATTAGTAAGTCTCCTATTCTGTATTTATATGCTACATTCCGTTTGAATTGCTGCTCTGCCATTTTTTTTAAAATTGAAAAGTATTTTTAAGTTTTTGTGTGGTCTAACCCGTTCTTTCCACATACCCTGGTCTAGGGTTGTAAACATCTCCTGAAGATTTAAGTTTTGTAAGGGCATCATCTATCTCGTTTTTATTTAACTTCCCTTCAAGCTCTTTTTCAATTTCTTCAATTGGAATAAGCTTGCCCATCCTGTCTTCAAGATGACTTATTGTATCCCTGACTGTAAAAATTTTATTTCTTTGTGATGATGAGAATTTGCTTCCAATTCTGTCTATATCCAATGTCTTTGATTCATAATCATAACCAACATGCATAAGGTAATAGGTCATTATTTCTATAGCAGTTTTCGCATCATCTAAGCTTACTTCCTTGCTGAGCCTTATTTTTGCCGAGGCTTCTGCCATCCTGATTAATGCCTGCAGCTGTCTGGCTGAAATTGGAATTGGCCTCATAGCGCTTTCAGAAGAAACTGGCTTGTTCCTTAAACTAACATAAAATTTTTTTATTTCTGCAATTGCCTCTTCCCCTAACTTTGGATGCACTCTCTGCTTTGCATAAGCGACATATTTTCTGAATAATTCCCTGGGAATTAACATATCTCTCCCTTCTTTAATGTGTTCATGCAAAACATGGCTTGCAATTTTCGCATCTTTTTCTTTGTCAGGAACATCTCTTAAAGTGAATATTACATCAAACCTGTTGATAAGTGTAGGAGGAAGGTCAATTTGCTGGGCAACTGACTGATAAGGGTCAAATCTTCCAAATTTTGGATTTGCCGCTGCCAGCACAGAAGTTTCTGCTTTTAACGTAGCTTGGACATTTGCCTTGCTGATTGTAATTGTCTGCTGCTCCATAGCTTCATGCATCGCACTTCTGTCCTGAGGGTCCATTTTTTCAAGTTCATCTATGCAGACTAAACCTTTATGTGAAAGAACCATTGCACCTGCTTCTAAGCTCCATCCTCTTAAATATTCATCTCTCACGACAGTCGCTGTAAGGCCGGCCCCTGATGTAGATTTTCCTACAACATATCTTCCTTTTGGAGAGATATTTGCTATGAAAGTAAGAGTGACGGATTTAGCAACTCCTGGGTCTCCAACTAATAATATATGGATATCCCCTCTGCTTTTTTGGCCATCAGTATGAACTTTTTTCACCCCACCAAACAGCTGCAAAATTAATGATTTTTTTATTTCTTCATAACCCCAGACACTCGGGCTGATGCTTTTTGCAAGATTGTTGAAAATATTTGGGTCTTCTGCCAATTCAAGTATCTGCCTTTCATCTTCTTCACTAATTTCCAGCTCTTCAAAAGTTTCTTCTAATGCGATTAAATTATTAGCCTCAATTGCAAGCTCAAATCTAGTTGAAAGCCCTCCAGTGCTTAATGGAACTGGGACTTCATTTAATATCCCTATAACTTTAACTCTGCTTCCAGGTGTTGTCTTCTCTTCCATCTTTGGCTCAACTAAATCTTCTTTTACAAATACATGTATTCTTTTTGGCTGTTCCCCTCCTGAAAGAGATTCTGGAGATTCTTCTATTACTAATCTTTGAGTGTCAACCATATCTTTGCTTACTAGCCTGAATCCCCCTTTCCTCCCGCAAGAGCATCTTGAAGGCTCACGGAATTTTTTCTCTATTTGAAGCACAGAAATAACTGTCCCACAGCTTGGGCACTCAAATTTTGCATTAACTACCTGAGGCCTTACTTCTGATGCCTGCCTTATTATCCCTTCTATTACTATTAACTCATTAAGATGTTTTGAACGGATATTTCTTACTTTTATCTGCTGACTTTCTGGTAAATTATACAACCTTACTCTAACATTTTTAACCAGCCCAGATTCATCAATCGCAATCTCAATCATCCTTAGCCCTTCTTCTGGATTTGATAATATTTCATCAGATAAAGATTTAGAGAATTCTGCAAGCTTCATAAAATTCAGGTAAATTACTTTGTTTCCTTTACGTATTGATTCTCCAATCTCTTTTTTGTAGAAATCAAAGAAATTCTTTGCTTCAGTTATTAACTCTTCTCTTTTTGACCTGCTTTCTGCCTCTTGATCCATAATTAAAAGATAAATGCCCTATTTTTATAGTTTTATGTGCATTAGTGAATGGATTTATTGGATAAGAGTTATTTTGAGATAGTGAAAGATAGTTTATTAAATCTTTACATTTTTTATTTCAAGATAATTCAATTGAGTTAAGAACTGATACAGAGAAAAAGAATAAACTGCCTCCTTTAGGTAGCAGACAATTGCAAGGTCTTCATACATATTAATGTCAAGATTCTTGACTAAAACTCTAT
>CAZXWV010000050.1:0-3800 GCA_964644735.1 Candidatus Woesearchaeota archaeon | reverse complement strand
AAACAGATTAAAACAATTGTTATCGCTGTTTCTGAGAGGAAGAATAAAATTACTTTATACTGGAAAGGAGAGAAATATAACATAGGGGATGCTTCTGAAATCTTGAGAAGAGCCACAGAAACATTGCAGATTCTGGAAAAGCAAAAGGAAACATTTGATGATGCGCTCTCCCACCTTAATGTCTTAGAAATCACAAATCTTGCAACAATAAGTGATATATGCAATATCTTGCAAAGAATAGAGATAATCAAGAAAATTTCAGACATTGTCAAAAGATACCTGGTTGAACTCGGCAAAGAAGGGCTTATTGTAAATATGCGGCTTAAAGAATTAACTAAAAACCTTGACAAAGAAAGGAGACTGATTTTAACTGATTATTTTGGATATGAATATTCTAATGAAGATGAGATTCTCAGGAATATGAATTTTGATTTTCTGCTTGAAACTTCCAATATCTCAAGGATACTTTTTGGTGAACTGCATGACAAGCCCATCTCCCCTAAAGGATTAAGGATTTTGAGCAAAACAAGTCTTCTTGAGAAAGATATCCATTTTTTAATAGACAATTTCCAAACTCTTGACAAAGTTTTTGAGGCAGATGAGAATGCACTGAGTATTATTATCAAAAACAAAGACATGATTAATTTGATAGTACACAGCCTTGAATCATTAAGGGAAAAGATAATCTCTGGGAAAAAGATTTAGATAATTTTTCAGATAATCATATTTTAAATTTCTTCTTGGTTTCTTGTATAAAATAAAATATAAATACTCTTTTTTGTTTTTTACTGCATGCTAACTGAAAGAGAGATTAAAGAGATAAGGGGGCATCTTGAAAAGGCACAAAACCCTATATTCTTTTTTGATAATGACCCAGATGGATTGTGCAGTTTTCTTTTGCTACAAAGGTACATTGGGAGAGGCAAGGGAATCCCTGTAAAAACTTTTCCATCATTGGATGCAGATTATTTCAGGAAAATAAATGAACTGAATGCAGATTATGTTTTTATCCTTGACAAGCCAGTTGTCTCTATTGAATTTTTTAAGGAAATAGAGCAAGTTAATATCCCTGTAGTATGGATTGACCATCATAAAATAGACAAAAATGAGATTCCAAAATTTGTGAATTACTACAACCCTATGGACAATTCAGACAGAAATGAACCAACTAGCTATCTTTGCTATCAGGTTTCTCAAAAAAAAGAGGATTTATGGATATCTGTTGCCGGGTGCATTTCAGACAAATTTATTCCTGAATTTTACTCCCAGTTTAAAGAGATTTATCCTGATTTATCTATTAATTCAAAAGATGCTTTTGAAATTTTTTACGATTCTGAGATAGGGAAGATTGCAAGGATTTTCAGTTTTGGATTAAAGGACAGAACTATCAATGTAGTAAATATGCTGAAATTCCTGATAAATGCTAAAACTCCTTATGAAGTTTTGGAAGAGAGCAATAAAAACTATTCAATGCACTATAGATTCAGGCAGATTTACAAAAAATATAAAAAATTTCTGGACAAGGCAACAGAAGTAGGAAAAAAATCTGGAAGGGTTCTATTTTTTCAATATGGAGGGGATTTAAGCATAAGCAGTGATTTGTCAAATCAACTAATTCATCATTTTCCAGATAAAACAGTTATAGTAGTTTATGTTACTGGAATCAAGGCAAATATTTCTGTTAGAGGAAAAAATGTTAGAGGTATTATTTTGAAGGCAATAGAAGGAATTAACGGAGCCACAGGTGGGGGGCATGAAGATGCAGTAGGAGCACAGCTTAAAATTAGTGAGCTGGAAAAATTCAAGGAAAAATTGTTTAATCTGATAGACAATCACTAAAATTTCTACTACTCTTAAACTATACTGTATTATAGAAAAGTATAAAAACATTGAATTTCTTATTAAATTATGCAGAGCAGATTAAGCTTTACATGGAATCTATGTATATCTGGCTTAGTCTATGCTGCGATTAAACCATCTTCAATTTAATTCAGATATTATTTCTTTGGACCTGAATTAAATGAAGGGATTTATTCTAAAAATAATTTAGGTTCTGGGGGTATGTCTGGGTTTCATTGAAAATATACAAAATGGAATGCCTGACAAAAACAAATGAGAGATTAGTCATAGAGGAGCTAGCTTTGTTAGTGGAAATTACTCTAAAACTAGAGTATGAACTTGAATTGGCAGTTAATACACATAAACAAAATAATTAGCTTATCTAATAAAGAATCCTGCTTACTAGCTAGTCTGCTGTATTAATAATCTCTGGCAATATATACCACTTCTGTAGCTTTTTTATTACAAACTGCACATTTCCCTTTTGGTTTTTCTTTAACTAGTTGTGTTCCACGAACTTTTGCTCCAGATTGCTTTTCGATAATTTCTGCACAAGGAATTCCTTCTTTTTCAACAGAACAGAAATCACATTTTGCTATTGCTCCTTCTTCAATTGTTTTTTTTATCTCTTCCATATTTTTAGTTTGTTTTATTTTTGCATCAAAAATTTTATCTGCTTTTTTAATTAAATTTTCTCCAGATTCTTTTGCTACCTTCTCTATATATTTCATCAAATCTTTTTCCTTAATCGTTTCTTTTTTATTCAAATCTCTTCTAAACACCGTTAATTCTGATTTTTCCACTTCATTTAAACCAATATCAATTCTTATTGGAACTCCTTTCATTTCCCATTGATTAAATTTTTCTCCAGGAGTTTTATCCGTTAGATCAATTTCTACTGAAGCGAATTCTTGAACTTTATTTTTTAATTCTTCAGCTTTTTTTATTACTTTTTTATCCTCTTTTATTGGAACTATTACAATTTGTAATGGAGCAATTTTCCAAGGGAATATTAATCCTTTGTCATCTCCATGGGTTATTATCACACTAGCAAAAATTCTAGATATAGCTGGACCATAACATGTGATGTATGCAAGTTTTTCTTTTTCATCTTTATCTATAAATTTCACTCCAAAACCTTCTGAAAATTTCTTAGATAATAAGTGGGTTGATGGTTGTTGTACTACTCTTCCATCAGGATTAAGTACATCTGCTGCAAAAGTTCTATCTGCTCCTGGAAATTTGTCCCATGATGGTCTCTCAAAGAAGATAAATGGGAGTCCAAAAATATCATGTAAAACTTCTTTTGTTGTTTCCATATCTTCTTTAATTTGTGCTTCTGCATCCTTTAGAGTTCTATGGGCACAATGCGTTTCTATCCAGTGAAATTCTCTACTTCTCAAAAATGGGCGAGTAGCTTTTGTTTCATATCTAAAAACATTAGCTCTTTGATAAGCTTTAAATGGCAAATCTTTGTAACTTCTTATCCAAATTCCAAACATTTGATAAAATGCAGTTTCACTTGTTGGCCTAAGAGCTAATTTTTCATTAAGTTTCTTCTTTCCAGCTTCAGTTACCCAAAATACCTCTGGAACAAAACCTTCAATGTGCTCACTTTCTTTTAACAGATTTTTTTCAGGAATAACTGTTGGGAACCAGTAAGGCTTATGACCTTTTTTTTGCAGAGCATTCTCCATATGTTTATACATTTTTTCCATTGCAAAAACACTCCATGGCTGAAAAACTAAAAACCCCTTAACATTATATCTTAAATCTGCTAACTCTGCCTTTTGCACTATTTCTGAATACCATTCACTAAAGTTTTCTTTTTTATTAAAATTAATCCCTTTTTTGTCTTTCTCACCCATTATCTAAAAATAGAAGATATGTTTAATAAATGTTTACTATTATATCAAAGTTTGATTCAACGCTTCTTGCGCAATTTCATTCACATATCTTTT
>CAZXWV010000049.1:0-3852 GCA_964644735.1 Candidatus Woesearchaeota archaeon | reverse complement strand
TTTTTAAAGCGAAAGGTTTTTAAACCTAATTTTTCATTAAAATATTACTCTAAAAATTATAACAAATGTAACAAAATGGCAAAAGCAAAACCAAACATGAACATTGTGTTCGTCGGGCATGTTGATGCAGGAAAATCAACTTGTGTAGGTAGAATGATGTATGACGGTGGAGCAGTCTCTGAACAAGAATTAAAAAAACTTAGAGAAGAGGCTGAAAAGCACGGAAAGGCTGGTTTTGAGTTTGCTTATGTTATGGATAATATTAAGGAAGAGAGAGAAAGAGGAGTTACTATTGATTTATCTTATAAAAAATTAGTAACTGATAAATACAATATTACAATCATTGATGCGCCTGGACACAGAGATTTCGTTAAGAACATGATTACTGGTGCTTCGCAAGCAGATGCTGCTTTCTTGGTTATTTCTGCTCCATCAGGAGTTGAACCGCAAACAACAGAACACTTATGGCTATTAAGAACAATGGGTGTTAAAAACATAGCAGTTGCAATAAACAAGATGGATGCTGTAAAATATGATGAATCTAAATACAATCAGGTTAAAGAAGAGGTTTCTAAATTATTAAAAGGAGTTGGAATCAATCCTGAAACAACTGCATTCATTGCCTGCGCAGGGCTGCAGGGAGACAACATTATCAAAAAATCAGAAAAAATGAGCTGGTATAAAGGGCCAACAATAAGAGAGCAAATTGATTTATTCCCAGCTCCAGAATCGCCAACTAATCTTCCTATGAGAATGCCAGTCCAAGATGTTTATGAAATAACTGGTATAGGAACAGTTCCTGTCGGAAAGATTGAAACAGGGATAATGAAAAAAGGCCAGAAGATTATAGTATTGCCAGGAAGAAGCGGTGAGGGAATTGCAGGTGAAGTAAAAACAATAGAAATGCACCATGAGATGATGGACCAGGCAGAAGCAGGAGATAATGTTGGTATAAACATAAGGGGTGTTGGTAAGAAAGACATTGCAAGAGGAGATGTTATTTGCGATGCTGCAGCTCCTGCACCAATAGTAAAGGAATTCGTTGCTACAATTACAGTAATAAATCATCCAACTGTATTGGCTAAAGGATATACTCCTGTTTTCCATGTTCATACAGCTCAAGTTCCTTGCAAGTTCACTGAATTAATTGCACAAATTGACCCAAGAACTGGTGAAGTTGTTAAGGAAAAACCTGATTTCTTAAAAAACGGAGATACAGCGAGGGTAAAAATAAGGCCTCAAGGAAACCTAGTATTAGAAACACAAAAAAACAACCCATTCATGAGCAGATTTGCAGTAAGGGATGCTGGAGCAACAGTTGCTGCAGGAATGTGCACTGAGATAACTGAAAAGAAATAATTTTTATAATCTTGTTTCTTTTGAATTACATGTCTCTTTTTAATAAAATATTGCATATTGTCAAAGATGGGGAAGTTAATCGTTCTGGTATTATTATTGATGAAATAACTTTTTTTGAGCACATTCATGGCAATCATGGAGGATATGAGGAAATAATGAGTTATTCAGCTACTGGTGAGTTGATGGCTTTATCCTTGCGATGTTTGGCATTAGGAATTAAGGAGAATGAGAGGGAAAGTGTATGCCGACATCATTCCCAAAATACCGCGCCGGAATTAAGAGATTCTATTATTTATCAAAATAAGACATATAGCAATGAAAAATTTGCAGATAAAATCCAGAAGCAGGCAGAACAAAGAGCAGAATTTTATAAAATAAGGCGCAGAGGTAATATACATCTTGTCATAGATAATACTTAATACTTTTCTGGAAAGATTCTCAGAGTTAAGAAATTTTCTCTGAGGACTTTTTCAACAGAGCCGGGATTCTCAGCAAGATTTAAAAACTATTGGTATCTTAACTAATTAGTAGAAGAATATTTTAGTAGATTATTGTTCACAATCACGCTTACATTCACTTGAATTTAGCTATTTGCTATCTTGAAGAAAGAGTGACTGAAAGAGTAATACAGAAAACAAAATCAAACATTTTTTGTTTTCTGTCTCAAAAACTTCTCTGACAGTAAAATACAAGAAGTTTTTGATAACTTTAGTCACAGTATTTTTCTATAAAAAACTGAAATCATAGATTTCACTTTAATTAAACAAAAATTAAAAATAAAATGGCAAAAATAAGTCCTGTATCAATAAAATACATGATACATGCAAATTTTACAGCAGAAGGCGCTTTGGAAAAGCCTGATGTAATCGGAGCTATATTCGGACAGACAGAAGGATTGCTTGGATCTGAGCTTGAGATGAGAGAGCTTCAAAAAGAAGGAAAAATAGGAAGGATTGAAGTTGATTTAGAAAGAAGCGACAAGAGAACTACTGGCATTATAAAAATCCCTACAGCTTTAGACCAGTCAGAGACAACACTAATTGCTGCCGCAGTAGAGACCATTGAAAGAATTGGGCCAACAGACGCTCAGATAGAAGTAGAAAGAATTGAAGATGTAAGAGGAAGCAAAAGAGAGTACATCCTTGAGAGAGCTAAAAAGCTTATGGGCGATATTAAAGGGGCAACAGATTCAAGGGAAATCTCAAAAGAAATCAAAGAATCAGCAAAGATGGCAGGAATTCAGGAATATGGAGAAGAAAAACTCCCTTGCGGAAATATATCTGGACATGAAGTAATTGTTGTTGAAGGAAGAGCTGATGTGCTTAATTTATTGAGGAATGGAGTTAATAATGTAATATCAATGAACGGAACAAAGCTTCCAAACTCAATTAAATATTTAGGCAAGGAAAAAGAGTTAACATTATTTGTTGACGGAGATAGAGGAGGGAGATTGATAATTCAGAATGTATTAGACAATGCTGAAGTCAAGTATATTGCAATGGCTCCTGACGGAAAAGAAGTTGAAGAGCTGGCTGGAAAAGAGATTTTGATGAATTTAAGAAGAAGAATCACAGTTGGGGAATATCTCTCAAGAGAAAGATATTCAAGAGGGAATTTTCAAAGAAGGCCGAGTAATTCAGAAACAGAATCTATTAGTGCAGAAAAAATAGAAGAAAAAATAGAGCTGAATGAAGATGATAAAAAAAAGCTTAAAGCGCTTTCAAGCAGAAACCAGGGAACAGGAAAGGCCATTCTTTTGAATGCACAGCTTGAAAAGATTAAGGATATATCAGCAAAGAGTCTGGTTGGTGCATTAAGAAGAGGCACGGAAAATCCATCTGTTTTAGTAATTGACGGTTCTGTGACAGCTCCAATAATCACGGCTGCTGAAGAAGTAGGGGTTCAGGCAATTGTAGCAAAGAATTTCTCAACAACTGATACAAGCATCAAGCTGCTTAGCTTATAATTTTTTATTTGATTGGGAGTTCTTCTCCCTTTTTGGTATTTGAAAAACTTTAAATATCCTTTTTTGTACTATCAGGTATGATTAGAAAAAGAGGATTAAGAAATGCAGTGCTATTTAGCTTGATTATAATAATATTAATCGCTGCAGTATATTTCACTTTCTTTTTCTCTTATAAATGCAAAGATATTTCCTGCTTTCAGGAGCACCAGAAAAAATGCGTTAAAACAAAATTTGTAGATGATACTGAAGATATAACCTGGGAGTATATCATAAAAGGCAAAAATAATGGGATATGTGAAATTGAGGTTCAAGCATTGCAGATAAAGAAAGGGGCAATTGACAAATCAAAACTTGAAGGAAAATCAATGAACTGTTATCTGCCTTTGGGAAGTACTAATTCTCCTCAAGCAGATATTGCCATCTGCCACGGGATTTTGAAAGAGGAGCTGCAGAATATAATTATTCAAAAACTTCATTCATATATTGTTGAAAATATTGGGGAAATAGGAGAAGAGATTAAGAAATCT
>CAZXWV010000048.1:0-3971 GCA_964644735.1 Candidatus Woesearchaeota archaeon | reverse complement strand
TCATAAAGATGAAGCTTAATATCTAAATCATTGCATAACTGCCTAACAGCATTCAGACAATCCTCGCTGTATTTCCCAATCTTCAAGTCAATATGAAATCCTTCAATATTATACCCTAATCTTTTTAATAAGTAAGCAGTTAGAGTTGAGTCTTTCCCTCCAGAGAGAGCTACGACTATTTTTTCTCCTCGAACGCATAATTT
Organism: Candidatus Woesearchaeota archaeon; assembly: GCA_964644735.1. Lineage (GTDB taxonomy): Archaea > Nanobdellota > Nanobdellia > Pacearchaeales > GW2011-AR1 > WAQV01. The sequence goes on along the minus strand of CAZXWV010000048.1, from coordinate 3,768 downwards.
GCACTTCTTGATAGTTTCTATTACTATTTTTTCTATTTTGTCCATCTTCTGGTTCTATAACAGTTTAATTTATAAATTATGGTTTATTAGATAGAATATGAAGCTGGATAAGTCAATTACAATTACCTTAATCATTGTTTTAGGAGTGATAATCCTTGCATTAATTGGTTTTATGTTTGTTAATTCTTTGTCATCTGCAAATACTATTACAACAACAGGAGAAGCAAGTATTAAGGTTATGCCTGATTTAGTTGGAGTTTATTTTAATGTTGAAACAAAAGCAGCAACAGGTCAGGAAGCTAAAGATAAAAATGCAGAAATAGTTGATAAAATGATAAGTTCTCTTTTGGAAAAAGAATTTTTAAGAGAGGCTATTCAAACATATGGTTTCAATATTTACCAAGACTATAAATGGGTAAATAATAACATGATTGAAGATGGGTTCAAGGCTAGCCATAGCTTAAAAGTTGAGTTATCAACAGAAGATTCTAACAAAATTGGCGGAGTTATTGATGCAGGAGTTGATGCTGGGGCAAATCTAAATTACATAAATTTTGAATTAAGCCAGGAAAAACAAAACGAATACAAAGCTAAAGCGATAAAACTTGCAGCAGAAGATGCAAGGATTAAAGCAGAATCAATGGCAGAAGGATTAGGTAGAAAACTAGGAAGATTAGTCTCAGTCTCAGACGCCAGTTTTGGATATCAGCCTTGGCTGACTTATTCATCTAGAGAAGGGATTGTAAATATTGAAGAAGCAAAAGCATCAACAAGCATACAGCCAGGAGAGCAGGAGATTTATTCCAGCGTTACAGCAGTTTTTAAGATTTAGAGATTAAATTTTAATTCTTTTTAATAGATTAGCATTTCCAATTACTGATATAGAAGAAGTTGCCATTGCAATTTCAGCAATGATTGGATGCAATAATCCTGTTATAGCAAGAGGAATAGCTACAACATTATAAAAGAAAGCCCAAAATAAGTTTTGCTTAATCTTCTTGAAAGTTTCTCTTGAGAGTTTAATCGCAGAAACAACTCCTGTAAGATTGCCTCTAACCAAAACAATATCTCCTGCTTCAATAGCAATATCTGTGCCAGTTCCCATAGCAATCCCAACATTAGCTTGCTTAATGGCAGGAGCATCATTAATGCCATCACCAACAAAAGCCACCATCCCATGCTTTTGCAGCTCCTTAACCTTATTTTCTTTTTCTTCAGGAAGAACATTAGCAATAAATTCGTCAATACCAACCTGCTTAGCAATAGCGTTAGCAGTTCTCTCATTATCCCCTGTAATCATAACACTCTTAAAGCCCATCTCTTTTAATTCAGCGATTGCTTGCACAGAATCATCTTTGATAGTATCGGCAACAGCAATAATCCCTCTAAGAATATTGCCGTGAACAATCATCATAACTGTCTTGCCTTGATTTTCCAGCTCTTGAATTTTAGATTCAAACTTGCTAAAATCAATTTTATTCTCTTCCATAAGCTTCCTATTCCCAATCAATACTTTCTTTCCGCTTAATTTAGCTTCTGCACCTCTCCCCCTTAAAATCTTAAAATTAGAGATACTGATTAATTTTATATTCTCAGATTCAGCTTTAAAGAAAATAGCTTTAGCCAATGGATGCTCAGACGACTTTTCAATAGAGCCGGCAATTCTAAGGAGCTCTTTTTCATTAATGCCAATAGAGATTATCTCATTAACATCAGGCTTGCCCTTAGTTATAGTGCCTGTTTTATCAAATATAACAACTTTAATATCTTTCATTGTTTGTATTGCCTCGCCCCTTTTAATCAAGATTCCTTTCTCAGCACCGATGCCAGAACCAACCATTAAAGCTGTAGGCGTAGCTAAACCTAAAGCACAAGGGCAGGCAATAACAAGAACAGCAATGCCAGCAAACAAAGCAAGAGTTAAAGAAGAGGCGGAAAGATTAACCCATGGGATAAATGAAAAAAACCCGGCAATGTTCTTCATAAAATCAGGAAATACTACCCATAAGAAAAATGTTAGGAGTGAAATAACTAAAACAATAGGAACAAAATAACTAGTAACCTTATCAGCAAAAGCTTGAATAGGAACCTTACTGCCTTGAGCCTCTTCAACAAGTTTGATAATCTGGCTTAAGAAAGTATCTTTACCTACTTTAGTTGCTTTTACATACAATACTCCGTCTTGATTGATAGTTGCCCCTATAACCTTATCCCCTTTCTTTTTATCTACCGGCAAGCTTTCTCCTGAAACCATGGATTCATCAACAGCTGACTCTCCATTAATAACAATACCGTCAGTAGGTATTTTCTCACCAGGTTTAATGACCATTACATTGCCAACTTTGACTTCATCAATTCTAACTTCTTTTTCCTTGCCATCAACAAGAATAACAGCAGTTTTTGCTTCAAGAGTCAATAATTTTTTAATAGCTTGAGAAGCTCTGCCTCTGGCCTTGGCCTCAACATATCTGCCTGAAAGAAAAAAAGCCATAATCATCCCTCCAATTCCAGAATAATCTTCAATAGAAACAAAAAAGCTTAAAATCCCGGTCAAGAAAGCAATAACAGTTCCTAGAGAAATCAAAACATCCATATTAAAAGAAAGATATTTAGCAGATTTAACAGCAGATCTTAAAGTAGGGTAACCTATAATAAACAAAATAGGAAATGCCAAAATTAATGGAGCTATCTTAAGATAAAAATTCTCTATTCCTAAAAATCTTTCAAAAAATAATGTTATTAATGCAATAGGTATTGCTAAAGCCCAGGCAGACCACATTCTCCTCTTAGCAACTTGCATCTCTTTTATTTCTGATTCTTCTTCATCCTCTTCTTCTCCTAAAACTTCATATCCAGCATCGTTAATTGCATCAATTATCTTTTCTTTCGGGACTGAATGGGTAATTTTCGCTTTATGCATATTTATATTAAATTCGGCTTTTTCTGCCCCTGCCTTTTTGACGGCTTTTTCTATGACCATAGCGCAATGAGGATTATCCAGCCCTTTAACGATAAAACTTGTTACCTGCTCTTTTTTATTCCCTACTGAGTTTAATTCTGCTGTCCGCTGTGACGAAGGGGGAAATCCTAAAGAATTTTCATTCTTAGAATTTAGAAAATTCTTTTTATTTTCCATTTCACCATCTTCTTCAGATTCAATTTTGCTGACTTTATAATCACCAATTTCTGATACAGCTTTTATAATATCCTCTTCATTTGCACTATCTTCAATATCAACAAATGCTTTTTTAGCAAGAAAGTTTACTCTGGCATTTTTTACTCCCTGGACTTTTTTTAAACTCTTCTCTATGTTTGAGGCGCATGAAGCGCAATGCATCCCTTTAATTGACAGTTTAATTTTTTTCATTCTATTTTTAGAGAGTGTTTAGTTATCCTCACACTGATAGCATGTTTTATTGTTTTTATTTATTTCTCTTACCATTTTTCATATTTGTTCATATTTTTTCCAGGCATAATTTGCTAAAAAATTAATCCCTAGCAATCTGGCTATAATATTTATTTTCCAATTATCAAAAACTTCTTGTATTTTGTTCAGAGAAGTTTTTGGGACAGAAAACAAATGTAGCAGTTTAATTTTGTTTTCTGTATCAGTTTTTTGTAATTTTTCTTGAATGTTTAATAATTTTTGATATGAATCTTTATGTTTTAAAACAATTTTCTTATACTCTCCCTGCCCATGTTCAAGAGTTATCTTTTTATCAGCTATTTTATCAATTATCTCTCCGCATATTAATCCAAAATTAATGC
>CAZXWV010000047.1:2277-4286 GCA_964644735.1 Candidatus Woesearchaeota archaeon | reverse complement strand
ATATAAAATAAATCATGCGGGAGAAAGGATTCGAACCTTCGCAGGCACTAAGCCAGCAGATTTTGAGTCTGCCCCGTTTGACCACTCCGGCACTCCCGCATTGTGTAGGATGAGAAAACTCGTTTGACCCGAAAGTTTTTGCGAACTTTCATATTGCCCATTACTTGAGCAGGGACTTGAGTTCTCCGACACTCCCGCTCTAATAAATTTACCAAATATAAGTTTTTAAAAATACCTATTTACCACAAACTCCTTGAATGTTACCGCCAGCTAAAGCGGGTGTGTTTGTTTGGAGTTTGTGGGACAGAAAACAAATGTGGCAGTTTAATTTTGTTTTCTGTATCAAGAATTAAGATTTTGATATTAAGCTAGAAATCTCTTTAAGATCTTTTTTCAGCTCTTCAATAGATCTTTTGAAAATTTCTTTAACATCAAGCTGACCAAAAGACTCAACAGTTATTATTAATTCATTTGTAGGATTTATGCTTATTGCATCTTTTTTTCCTATCTTCTCGCATAGTTCAATGCAAACATCACACATATCACATTTAGAAACATCAGTAATTGTTACTTTTCCATCTTTTAATTTAAGAATATCCTGCGGACAAAACTTGATGACTTCCTGTGGACAGTTTTTTTCTATTTTAACATCAACTGCATTCCTATAAAACATCAGCCCAGGAAGAAATTTTGAATGTTCATCTCCTCTTCCAACTTTGGCCGTGGCAATAATCTCCAGTTCTTGTCCTTTATTCAAGAAAGTTATCGGAATATCTGGATAAACAACATCTAATTTCCCTTTTAATTCCCCAGAATTAACCATCCCTTCTTTTTTCACACTTAGTTTAAATTCAACAACTGATTTTTCATTGATTGATTTATCCATCTTTAAAGGGATAAGACCAATTCTATGTGCAATGGTCTCATCATATAAAGGGGAATCATTATTTGAAATTTCCAGTTCATCAATAGCAAGTACCGGAACTTTGCTGATGTATCTTCTTATAGAATTTGCAAAAGTTTCATCTATCTCTGCTTTAAATACAATCTGATTGTCTTTTTTTTCTATTAGTTCCATCTTTAAATAGTATAAAATGAGTTTTTAAACTCTTCTTCCTCTTCTTCCTCCTTTTTTCTTCGGCCCGCCTCTTGCAACTTTAGTAACATCAAGGATGTTCAAAATTCTAAATCCTTCTCTTGATAAGCTTTTGATTATTGCATTTGCACCTGGTCCTGGAGCAGGATTTCCTGTTTTTGCTCTTATTCTGATATATAAAGAAGTAATTCCTGCCTCTTTCATATTTTCTGTTATCTTTTTTGATATAAACATTGCTATTGTAGGGTTTGCTTTAAGCCTATCGTGCTTTGTCACCATTCCCCCTGTAACTTTTGTTATGGTCTTCCCAGACATGTCTGTTACATGAACAAGTGTATTGTTAAAAGAAGTATAAATATTGATAACAGCTTCTATTTCTTTTCTTTTCTTTTCTTGATTATCACTAAAATCATCTTCTGATATTTTTTCTGTTTTAGAATCTTCTTGTTTTGGGGATTCTTCCTCAGATTCTTCTGTTTTTTCTGTTTTTTGTTTCTTCATTCTTTAATTTCCTCATTAATTTCTTCTTGAATTTTCTCTTCTTTAATCTTCTCTTTCTTATTCTTTTTTTTCAGAGATATTTTATCTTCAAGTTCAACAGGGACAATATAAGATGGACTGTCAACAACATTATCATTAACTAAAACTTTTTTATGGGTAATTAGCTGTCTTGCACTTTTTGGTGTTGTAGCTAATTTTTTTGAGACTAAAACTGTCTGAAGTCTTCTATTAAGATAGTCTCTTTTTTCTAAAGCCAAGGCATCTTCAATTGAATTCACATTCAGCCCAATTTTCTTCAGCCGATTAAATAATGCTTTCTTCTCTTCCTCGCTGGAAGAAATTAATTTTTTTGCCTTTTTCCTTAAAGATTTAACTTTAGCTTCAGATTTCCAAATTTCTTTTTTATTTTTTA
>CAZXWV010000047.1:0-2177 GCA_964644735.1 Candidatus Woesearchaeota archaeon | reverse complement strand
CCTGCCATATGCCTATATCCTCTATAGCTTTTAATCTTCTTTAATCTCTTTATGTCAAATTCTTTTCGCAATTCTAAATCTGTTCCAATCAGATGCTTATCTTCTCCTGTTTCAAAATCAGATCTTCTGTTCTTCATAAATTTAGGAAGATAAGGGTTTTTTATAAACCCAGATATTATTTCTATCTCTTTATCTGTCAACGACCCTATTTTTCTATTTTTGTCAATATTTAATTTTGTGCAAACAGCATTAGAGAAAGCCCATGAAACTCCTTTTACTTTCGTTAGTCCTGGGTAAATTTTTAGTTTTCCACTTATATCTTTTGATAAAATTCTTACTACTCTTTCCTCCTCTTTTTTAGATGCAGGGCTATAAGTTTTTATTTCAGTAAGCTGTTGTTTTTGTTCTTTTTCCATTTTAGTGTGTGAATAAACTGTATCTTTCCGTTCCTGTTAATTCCTGTATGATTCTTTTTTCAATCGCCTTTTCAGGATGAGGCAGATTGTGAATCCTTTTTCTCATCTCTTCAAAAGAAGTGAATTCCTTCTCCTTTCTCGCCTCCAATATCTCTTTGGTATGTTTCTTTCCCAAACCAGGAAGCAACTCCAGCTGATGAACTCTCTTATTTATTGCATCAGCTTTGTTAAAAAAATTAACAAATTCTTTTTCTCTTTCCTGGACTATTTTAGATATAAACTCATCTAACCGTTTTTTGGCAGATTCAGTTATTTTTTCTCTTTGGAGCCGTCCAAGAATATAATAAATCTTATCTCTTTTCCCTTCTCCAATATAAACTCTCTCGCCAGCCTCCAAACTAATCTCCCTTCTAGGAACTAACTCCAACAAAGTAAGATTTTTCTCTCCGATAGCCTGGGCTATTGGCATCAGTTTCCCCTCTAGAGGATAACCATTTGGTAAATATTCTAAGACGATTGCATATTCTTCTTTTTCCATTTTGATTATTTAAATTGTTTAACTGCATCAAGTATTTTTTTTGTTTCATCCTCATTCAACCCTACATCTGTAAAGATTTTATTTAAATCTTCTGAATTTTCCGGCAGCAAATCAATTATTTTTACAAGAGATTCAGGCCTCATTTTTATTAATTGTAATTCTTCTAATTTTTCTCTTAATTCCTTTGCTTCTTTTGAATTTAATTTGGTTAATTTTTTTATAAATGTGATTACATCTGTTTCAGCATTTTCTGTTTTCTTCACATAATCTAAAACTTCTACCATGCTTAATGGTTCATTATTTTTTATCATATTTTTTACCCATGAATTTAAATGTTTGAAAGTTTATTTCTATTAAGTTACTCTTTCAGGTTGTTTTATTTTTTTTAAATGTATTGGCTGTATTAAAAACCTTTTTTCATTATTTTGGTCTTTAATTTTCACCATGTAAGTTTTTCCCCTTTTATACTCAACCACCCCTGTCCTTCCCTGAAGCCTTTTTGGGAAGTTTGATATAACAGAAGGCTCTCTTATAACTGCAATACTGTCCCCTTCTTTAAACTCTTGAAAGTACTTACTAAGCTGAAGTTTCCCTCTGGTTCTAACATCTTTTCTTTTCACCATAAATAAATCAGAAAGAATCTCTTTAAAAAGCTTATCTTTTATGAGAGTGTTAATTTCTCTGGAGATGAAGTGAAATGTTAAGGGGCAGAAGTTAAATATAAGTATACACTTTTAAGCTAATTTGGGCGACATAACTCTAAATCGCCTTTTGCTTTTGCATCATTCATATTTTTCAGAATAGTATTAAACATTTTTTCACCCCATACCCCAATTCCACATTTTTTACAGAAGTCAATTACACTATTATCATCAACTGCAGATGAACAATAAATACATTTTTTAGCCATCTTTCTCTTTATTTATTTTTAATATGGTTTCTAAACAACCATTCTTTTTAAATGTTTAGCTATCTCAACTGTTATCAAAAACTTTAAAAACTAATGTAAAGAACAAAGAATATGATAATTCCAGTCAGATGCTTCTCATGTGGAAAACCGATTGCTCATCTTTGGGAAAAGTTCAAAAAAAGAATTACAGAGGGAGAAAACCAAAAGAAGGTTTTAGATGAGCTTGGACTAGAGAGGTATTGTTGCAGATCTGTATTCTTAGGTCAATCTGACCTTGTTGAATTAGTAGGCAAATTTAAGAAATCTTAAAAAT
>CAZXWV010000046.1:0-4297 GCA_964644735.1 Candidatus Woesearchaeota archaeon | reverse complement strand
GCAAAAGAAAAATGTTAAATTGCTTCATTTAATCGCAGGAGTATTATTATTTGGCATTGGGCTATTTTTAATAACAGGTTGGCTGTAAAATAAATTACTCATTTCCAATAACTCGGCATCATAGAACTATGCCCAAACTGGATAATTAAGTCAATTTTTGGCTTTATTTTTTCAAGTCCAACAGGGGTGTCACACGCTCCAAAACAGCTCTCAATCCAAATTAAAAATTTTGCATTTGTTTTTTCTTCCAGATAATCAACTATAGTTAGTGCATAAGGTTTGAGGCCATCGGGGAATTGCAACAAGACTAGTTTGGCCTTTGCTTTTTTTATTTCAAAAATAACTCTATCCAGCTCAAGTTCATATTTTTTTCCAATCTCATCAATTGTTTTCTTTTCCATATTATCTAGATGCAAATATTGCTTTTATAATTTTTGTTGGGCATAGTTTATAATAAATTTAATGCAAATAGAAATATAAAAAACTCTTTTTATTTTACTGCCAGCTACAGAAATTGGAAATTTCTGTCAGGTTTTGAAATCATGAAGATAAAACTGGCAGTTTTCTTAGAGTTTTTTAGCCAGAGAAAAAGAGACAATTGCAAAGTCTTCATACATGTTAATGTTGAAGAGCCGGAAATTTCAATTTCTGGACAATTGTCTGCCACCTAAAGGAGACAGTTTATTCTTTTTCTCTGTATTTAAATAATTTAAAAAATTAATGTTAAAATAAAATGAAGCACAATTCAAAAGAAGTTATATTGGAATTTGCTCTTCCAGATTTTAGCAAGGGCGATATAAAAATATATTTAAAAAGTAACTCCTTAACTATAAAAGCCCAAAAGAAAATAGAAAAAAGTGTTCAGAGAAAGGATTTTTTCCATAAAGAGAGTAGCCAGAAGGCATTTAATTATTCTACAACTCTTCCAGCAATAAATCCCAAAAAAGCTAAAGTAACATTCACAAAAGGTATTCTAAAAATAATTGCTCCGAAATCGCAAGATTAAATCAGACCGGATGTCTTTTATAATTTCTCTTTCTTACTGAATCTTTTCCATTTTCTATTTATTTCCAATAATCTTATGTTAAGTCCAATTTTTCCATCCATCTTTTACAAGTGAGGTTTTTAAACCTCTTTTATTTTATATCACTATGACAACCAATAACCATCTTCGTCAGCCAATAGTTACTGTCTGCGGGCATGTTGACCACGGAAAAACAAGCATTTTAGACTGCCTTAGAGGAAGTTCTATCCAGGAAGGAGAGGCAGGAGGGATAACTCAAAAAATTTCATTTACTCTTTACCCCATAGAACAGCTGAAAAAAGCCTTCCCATTAATAGAAAAATCACGGATTAAATTGGAAATTCCAGGGTTCATGTTTATTGACACTCCAGGACATGCAGCATTCACAAATTTGAGAAAACGTGGTGGCTCTCTGGCAGATCTAGCTGTTCTTGTAATAGATATAAATGAAGGAATAAAACCGCAGACAGCAGAAGTAATTCAAATCCTGAAGCATAATAAAACCCCTTTTATAATAGCTCTAAATAAAATTGACAACATCTCTGGATGGAGAAAGATGGATGAGGAATTAAAAAAAAGCATTGAACTGCAGCGGCAGAATGTCAAGCAGGTTTTTGATGAAAGGTACATGACTCTAATAGGCTCTTTAAACAACTATGGGTTTGACGCAGATTTATTTTATAATATTACAGATTTCACTAAAAAGATAGCACTAGTCCCGACATCTGCAGCAACAAAAGAAGGAATTCCTGAATTAATAATGATGCTTTGCGGATTGAGCCAGAAGTATCTAGCAAATAGGATTAGACTAAGCAATGAAGCAAAAGGAGTTGTACTTGAGATTAAAACAGAAAAGTCAACCAACTATATTGAAGCGATTTTATATGATGGGATATTGTCAAAAAAAGATGAGATAGCAGTAGCAAACTTTGAAGGCGAGCCAATAATCAGCAAGATAAGAATTCTTGAAGAGATAGAACCTTTATCGTCGAAGTTCAAGCCTAAAGATAATGTGGTGGCATCAACTGGATTAAGGATGCAGTTTGTTAAAAAAATAGAAGTGCTTCCTGGAATGCCTTTTATCCTCTATAAAAATAACAAAGAACAGATTAGAGCAATGTTCAAGAAAGAGATTTCTGAAAATATCCAGACGCAAAAGCAAGGGATAATTGCCAAGGCAGACTCTCTTGGCAGTTTGGAGGCATTGTTAGTTCTGCTAAAGCAAAGCAATATGCCTGTTATGAAAGCTGGAATAGGAAGTATAAATAAAACAGATATAATCTCGGCAAGGGCAAATCTAGAAATAAATGAGATTGATGCAGTTATTGTAGGATTCAATGTGTCAACAGACGAAGATGCAGAAGATATAAAAGGAAATATTAAAATCCTGACAAACGAGGTGATTTATAAATTAATTGAAGATACTGTCAAATTCAGGGTAGAAAAAGGGAGAGAAATAGAAAAGAGGAGGCTAATGGAGCTTGCCAGACTATGCAAATTAAGAATCCTCCACCAATATATTTTCAGGAATACAAAGCCGGCTATTTTTGGCGTGAGAATAGAAGCCGGGAAATTAACTTCTGGATTAAATTTAATTGACCCGAAAGGGGAGAAAATTGGAAGAACAAAAAATATACAATCAGAAAATAGGTCAGTTCAGGAAGCAATGGAAGGCATGGAAGTTGCATTATCAATTCCAGGAATTAATTTTGAGAGGCAGTTGAAAGACAAAGAATTCCTTTATTCAGATATTTCAGAATCGCAATTCAGGAACTTCAAGAAAAATAAAGACCTGCTTTCTTCAAATGAAATGAGAGTTCTCCAGGAAATTGCAGAGATAAAAAGGCAGGAGAAAGCTGACTGGGGAATGTGAATCTACCCAATCAAAACACTTCTTTCTTCATCTCTCTTTTTTGACAGAATTCTGCTCACTTCCATCAAATCTGGATAAAGCCTCTCTGCAACAGATTCAGTAAAACCTAATCTTTCCATTACAGTTAGATAATCTTCAGCAGTTAATCTGCATCTTTTATTGACCCCAAAATAAATGCGAGTTTCTCTTTTAGCTCTCTCTTCCTGTATGAACTGTCTAAGTATTTTCCCGTGTTTTCTGTACTTCTCTGAGAATTTTTCTATGCCTTCTTTCATTCCTCTTGCACTCATTTTTTCATCGCTCTCTATTCTTGCATAAACTCTCTCGCCTCTAAAATTATTCTTGTATTCTCTCAAATCAACTGCCCTTGCAATTTCTGTCTTAATTCTCTTAAGTTTGTTATCCATGCTTGAAACAGGAATATGCAATCTATCTGTTACTATAATGTCAATTATTTATCTTTCTATGTTTTTTGTTATGTTGAGGTTATTGAAAAATTGTTTTTTATAATTATCTGTAATAAATAAAACTAAACATAAAAATATTTATGATACCTTCTTGGCAGGCTTAGTTCTATAATATCTATAAGCTCCCCTTTATAAAAATAAAGCGCAATTAGAGTAACTGATATTAGCCCTATGCTTGAGATATAAACATAAACTATATTTGAATAGACAACTCCTTTAACCAGCAAGACGGTAAAAATTGTGTTTGGCAGATTTCCGATAAAAGTGGCAATAATATAATTTCTGAAGTTTATTTTGATAATCCCCCCTAATAAGTTTGGAATCATTGGATTGACAAAAAATATTGCGCTTAATATCAGTATTGTCTTAAATGTATTATGTTCTATAATTTTATCAAATTTCTCAAGCTTCCCTCCTTTTTTTTCTACATAATTTCTGACATAATCTCTTCCTAATCTTCTTGCTACAAAAAAGATAATAATTGAGCTTCCTAATATTCCAATAATGCTGTAAAAAATTGATTCATTTGCTGGAAAAAACAAAGCTCCAAAACCAGTCATTATGCTGACAGAAAAAGCAAATGTCGTCAGAGCTATGAATAAAATTATGAACATGGCCTTCAGCAATAAAGTGTTATAAGAAAAATATCCTAAGAATATTCCGATAAATTCCCCAACCGTGCTTGAGTATAAAAGAACAAATAAAGAAATAACCAAGAAGATTGCAAATAAAATAAATTTCTTTTTCCTGCTCATCTCTTATTTATGAAAAAACAGTTATAAAAAACTTCTTGTCTTTTACCATGCCCTAAAGGACATGGTTTTTTGTAGTTTTTTAGCCAGAAAAAAAGGGACATTGCCCTGCAATGTCCGCTGCCTAAAGGCAGCGGTTTATTCTTTTTTTCTGTATTAAATATTCTTATTATTATCCAGT
>CAZXWV010000045.1:0-4353 GCA_964644735.1 Candidatus Woesearchaeota archaeon | reverse complement strand
AAAATAGACGGCTCCAGACCGTCAGCTGGGGGTTCGATTCCCTCCGGGCCCATTTTGAATATATCATTACTTAATCGTAGTTACATAACCGAAGGATTTATAAAATAGGATATTTCTAATATTATATGGAAACGAAGAAACAAATTCAAAATTTAGAGGATGTTATTTATGAAATAAGGTCTGAAATTGGAGGATTAAAAGATGTAGCATTAGCTAAAGCTGGCAAGAAAAAATACATTGGAGAAGGAGGTTCATTAAAAGATGTCTTAGGGGAGGTTTTTGTTAATGAGACTCTTCTTAGAATAAATAATTATTTAGGTGAGATAAATAAAGATGCTCTAATAATCAAAGAAACCCCACAGAATAAAGAAGAGATTAATACAAGAATAAAAGAGATTAGGCATCTGTCAATTGAACTGCCAGAAATTAAAGAATATGAGAACCTTGTAAACTTTAGCGACAAAGCAAAGAACTTTTATGATTTTATGACCCCTTTTGTTAGGAAAGCACGTAATTTAGACCATCTTACTGGTTTGCCTAATCTTAATTCTTTTAACTCTTCCTTAAAAGATGAGATTTCAAGACATATAAAAATGAAAGAGGATTTTTGTTTAGCCATGATAGATTTAGACAATTTTAAGAAATATAATGATACTGTCGGTCACGAGCAGGCAGATATTGTTATAAAATGCATTGCTGATAATATGGAAAAAAACATAGGAGGGGTAATATGCAGAAGAAGCGGAGACGAATTCTTTATTTTACTGCCTAATTCGAATATAGACAATGCAAAAAATGTAATAGGGAGAGAATTATTTAATTATATTGATAAGGATTTAGAAAAGTGCGTAAAAGATAAATTAGATTATTTAGGCATATCTTATTTTGATAATTTTAAAAAGAATAATGGTAAGATATCAGCAAGTGTTGGGATAACATCAACAAACCTTCTAAATGAAAGCATAAATGTATATCATAGACTTTATAAATCGTTAAAGGAAAACAAACATGAGCAAATTTTAAATATTAAATCTAAGTTAGAGGAAGGAATTAATAAAAAATATGAAGGATATAGCATATACAAAGAGTTAACTATTGAAGAAAGAAGCTCTTTTAAAGAGATGATGTCAAAGATGTTTTTGATTGAATCGGAAGTTGCAATGCATGAGTCTAAGAAAAAAGATGGGAATTTTATAACTATCTTTAATCCAAAAAAGGCATCTTCATACTGTACAATAGAATAGGATTAACTTTAAATCTAACAAGTTATCACTTTGTTTTTTGATAAATATTCGTAGGCAGAATATGCCGCAGTGCATCCGTCTGCAACTCCTATGATAAGCTGTTTGAATGGTTTGTCTGTAACATCTCCTGCTGCAAAAACTCCTTGAACATTTGTTGAAGAATCTTTATGATTTATTATAATCTCTCCTTTTTCATTAAGTTTTACTCCTAAACTTTTTGCAAGCTCTGAGATAGCTTCATACCCAATTGCAATAAAAACTCCGTCTAATTTTAATTCATTGCTTCTGTTGTACGGTTTGTCAAAGATAACACTTTTTAGGGTTATGTTGCCTTTTATTTCAGTTATGTTTGTATTATTGATTATCTCAATCTTTTTGTTTTTGTTAATCATCTCTAAAGTTGCAGGCTCTGGATGGATTTCTGCACCTCTATAAATTATGTAAACTTTTTTTGCATATTCAGCTAAAATTAAAGCGTCTTTTGCAGCAACATCAGATCCTCCTACAACTGCAACTATTTTATCTCTGAACAAAGGAGCGTCGCATAATGCACAATAATTCACCCCTCTATTTTCAAACTCTTTTGCTCCAGGAACATATAATCTCTTCCATTTTGTTCCGGTTGCAAATATTAATGCTTTTGAAATATACTTGTCTTTTGTTGTTTTTACAGTAAAACAATTTTTTAATTTATTAACATCAATTGCTTTTTCTTCCTTGATTGTTACTAATTTGTATGATTCTGCATGCTCTCTTAATTTTTTAGACAATAATAACCCAGAAATCTTAGGAAAACCAGGATAATTCTCCACAAGAGCTGTTGTCGTTATTACTCCTCCAACCGGCAATTCTGCACCATGAGAATGCCCAAGAATGAGTGTTTTTAATCCAAGCCTTGCACCATACATTCCTGCAGCAAGTCCGCTTCCTCCAGCTCCAAGAATTATTATGTCATAATTTTTTGTCATATTATTTTATGCTTAATAATTTTTTTAATTCCTTCTCGTTGAAACCGACAATTATTTTTCCGTCTACTTCAATAACAGGAACTCCTATTTGTTTAGATTTTTTAATCATCTCCTCAGCAGCTTTTTTATCAGAGCTTATATCAATATCTTTAGATGATATCTTATTCTTTTTTAGAAATTCTTTAGTCCTAATGCACCAAGGGCATGTTGGAGTGGAATAAACTTTTATAATCACCATCTTCTAAATTTAATGAGATTAAAGATTATAAAGTTTATTCTTTTCAATCTCTAAAAAATTACAAATATTTTTTTCATTAACAGCAAAAAGTTTATAAATACACATGAAATTATATTCATATGAAATCGTGTTCACCTATGACTTATCATAGATTTTTTAGGAATTTGGCTAATCCTGCTAAGGTAAAAATTATCTCAGCATTAAAAGAAAAACCAAGTTCAGTTACTGAATTATCAGATAAGCTGAATATAGAACAAAGTAAACTTTCCCATGCACTTTCCAATCTGAATAACTGCAACATAGTTACTTCAAAACAAGACGGAAAAAGAAGAATATACTCATTAAATAAAAAAATAATCATTCCAATGTTAAACATAATAGACAAACATAAATGTGAGGTTTGCAGAGAGAGAAAATGAAAGAAATATATCTAGATAATGCTGCAACAACAAAATTAGATGAAGCTGCCTTGAAATCCATGCTCCCTTATTTTACTGAAAAATACGGGAATGCTTCTTCAATGCACTTAAAAGGAAATGAGGCAAAAAAAGCGCTTGAGGAAAGCAGAAGAATTATTGCAAAATCCATTAATGCAAACCCAAACGAGATAATTTTTACATCTGGAGGGACAGAATCAAATAATATTGCCTTAAAAGGATTATTTTTTTCAAACTACCCTGAGAAAAACCACATTATCACAACAAAAACAGAACATGATTCTATCTTGAATGCCTGCAAATGGCTTGAAAAGCAAGGAGCTAAAATCAGTTATCTTGACGTTGATAAAGAAGGATTTGTTGACTATAAAAAAATTGAAAAAGCAATAACAAAAAAGACATTTCTTGTATCAGTTATTCATGGCAATAATGAGATAGGGACAATTAATGATTTAGAATCAATAGGTAAAGTTTGCAAGAGTAAAGGAGTTTTATTCCATACTGATGCTTGCCAGAGTTATACAAAAACCCAGATAGATGTAAATAAACAGAAATTAGATTTAGTAAGTTTAAATTCACATAAAATTCATGGTCCAAAAGGTGTTGGAGCATTGTATATAAAACAAGGAATTAAAATAACTCCTATGACTCATGGAGGGGGTCATGAGAGAAAGATTAGGTCTGGGACAGAAAATATCCCTGGAATTGTTGGTTTTTCAAAAGCAGTAGATATTGTCAATTTAAAGGACATAAAAAAAATGGAGATATTAAGAAATAAAATAATCAATGAAATATTAAAAATTTCAAACGCAAGAATTAATGGTTCTATGGCTAATAGATTATGCAACAATGTCAATGTTTCTTTTAATAATATAGAAGGGGAGGCAATCGGAGGGCTTTTGGAGGATCATGGGATTTATACCTCAAGCGGTTCGGCATGCATGGCTCATTCATTAGAGCCAAGTCATGTGTTAATGGCAATTGGTTTATCGCATGTTCAGGCAAACAGCTCTTTAAGAGTTAGCATAAGTAAATACACGAGTGAGGAAGAAATTGATTATTTTTTGAAAGTTCTCCCAGGTATCATAAAAAGACTAAGAGAGATAAGTCCTCTAGCAGATTAAAATGGCAAAGAAAAAAACAATAAAAATAACAGGCAAAACAAAATTAAGCGAATTAGTTCATGTAAATCCAGAAGCAGCTGGAGTATTATTTGAAGCAGGAATGGCATGTATAGGGTGTGGCATGGCATCACAAGAGACAATTGAGCAAGGGTGCTTGGCCCATGGGATGAGAAAAAAACAAATCGAGCAGTTGTTAAAAAAGTTAAATAGTAAATCTAAAAAATAAAATAAGATGGTCAAAATATTAAATTTTTTATCAAAAATTATAAGAAGCAAATATGCAATGACAGGCGTGCCCGCAATAATTATTAACTCTAAGGGAGAGATTCTTCTTGGAAAACG
>CAZXWV010000044.1:2792-4371 GCA_964644735.1 Candidatus Woesearchaeota archaeon | reverse complement strand
AAATTTAAGTTTAGTTGAAAGTTTGGTAGATGAATTTTTAAAAGAAATACGGGTTAGTTGAAAATTAGCAAGAAAATTTGGCAAAAAGAAAATAATGAGGTTTTAATTCCTAAAGATATTAATTAAATATCTCTTAAAAAAGTTTCAGTTAATAACAACCAGTATATGTTCTTGTTGCATAACAAGCAGTAGACGCACCTCCTCCTCCACACTCACCAGAACCATAAAAGCATATCTCTAAGTCCCTATTGCTCCACGTATGGCTAGAGGTACTACAAGAGCTACAGTAACTACAACTATTTGCCTTAGTGGTACTCCAATAATTATATTGTACCCACCCAGAAGGACAAGAAGCCATAAAGAATCTACACATTAATTTTCCAGTTCCATCATCTACTACTGTTCCTCCAAGTCCTGTGCATTGGGAACTGCTATGCTGACCATTTACAAGGTCAAAAGTTGTGCCTGCACTAATATTGACAGTTGCACATGCCCACTGGCTTCCAGACCATTGCAAAAAATCCCCGCTAACACAATCTGCAGGAGGAGCAAGTTCATCAGCAGAATGCCCCATAACAGCAGGATTATTATAACCAGAATTATAAGCATAAACTCCTATGCCAGCTATAGCCAAAACTACAATAGCTATTAAAGTATAAAGCCATTTGTTAGTCATAGTTATATTGAATTTGATGGCCATATTTTCACTTCTTTTTTATTAAGGATTATAACTTCCTCTCCTTTTTAAATATTTTGTATATTCTGTATTGTAACCTAAGCGGGACTTTTTTAAAGTAGAATTGCTTTGATTTTTTATGAAGTTTAAGCGAGAAGGGAAAGAACCCCAGCAAAAATGCGATTTTAGTCAAGATGCAGAATTAAAATCGCCGTTCAGTGCTTCGAGGAAAGAGCGCGAGAGAAATCAACGGGTTCTCTCGCAGGGAGCAGAGGCGGTTATTCTAAAAAAAGAAAATTTGATTCTAAAAAAAAGAATAAAAAAATCTTACAGAATTGATGAGCTTGATGAAAAAATCCGCAAGCTGAGAACCCGTTCAGAAACAAAGCTTCTTGAAAGAGCATCAAAAATAATCCCAATACCTAAAGTTATTAAATCAGACGAGAAATCAAAAGAAATTGACATGGAGTTTATTGACGGCAAAAAACTTTCTGAAAGTTTGGATAATTTTAAACTGGAAAAACAAAAACAAGTTTGCAGGGAAATTGGGAAGAGTGTTGCAAAACTCCATGATTCAGGAATTATCCATGGAGATTTAACTACATCAAACATGATATTAAAAGAAGAGAAGACAATCAGCCATGAGCAGAAAATTAAAGGAAGGAGTGATAATGGGAAACTTGGTTCCCTTTATTTTATAGATTTCGGCCTTGGGTTTATGAGCAACAAGATTGAAGATAAAGCAGTAGATATCCATTTATTGAAACAAGCATTAGAGGCAAAACATTTTCAGAACTGGAAAGCTCTCTTTAAAGAAGTCATTAAAAGCTACAAAAATTCCAGGGATTACAATCTGGTTATTGAGAGGTTAGAAAAAGTTGAGAAAAGAAGAAGATACAGGCA
>CAZXWV010000044.1:0-2692 GCA_964644735.1 Candidatus Woesearchaeota archaeon | reverse complement strand
TTTTGAATGATTAAGGTTTTTTCATATGATGGAAAAGAGGTTGAAGAGCCGGATTTTAATGATATTGAAAAAACCAGCCTTTCAAAAAAGACTAAAAATCAGTGGGTTGTATTAAAAAATGCCAGCCATGAGGAGATTTCTAAATTAAAAGAAAAATTTGACATCCACCCGACAATAATAGAAGATCTTTTTTCTCCGCAAACAAGAATAAAGTATGAGGAGCATGTTGATTATACAGTTATAATTTTTAGAGCTATAAAAAAAGTTCACAGTGTTTATGTAAAAACGCAGGTGATATCGATGGTTTTTGGGGAAAGTACTCTAATAACTGTTATAAATGGGGAAAATGACACAATAGACAATTTAATGAAGAATAAGGTGAGATTGGAGTCTCTTCTAAAGAAAGGAAAAGATTTTATCTGCCATTATATCATGGACAAAGAAATTGACAAATATATAGATACAAAAAATATTCTCGGGGAAGATTTTAAAAAACTGGAGAAAGAGTTTCTTAAAAAACCAGGAAAAGAAGTTCTCGGAAGATTATTCACAAAAGAGCTTGTGCTCTTGGAGTTAAGGCAATTAGTAGAATCAACAACAGATTTATGCTTGAGTTTAATTAAACCTATAGATAATTACATCAGCAATGAATTAATTCCTTATTTTAAAGATGTATATGACCATGCATTCAAAACAACAGAATCTCTGAAAACAATTTTAGGAAGGATTAATGGAATGAGGAACTCTTATCAGTCAATAGTGTCAAATAAAATGAATGAAACAATGAGGGTGCTTACAATTATTATGGCAATCATGATGCCTATGACAATTATTACTGGTTTTTATGGCATGAATGTCCGATTGCCAATGCAGGAAAATGACTGGATGTTTGCAATTATCATTTTATTATTGGTTGTTATCTCAATTACTATGTATTTCATGTCTAGAAAAATCGGGTGGATTAAAAGAGATAAAGATTTTTCTATGAATGAAAGTTGATGCATATAAAATTTAATTTAATTTCCATAGCCCCGCCCGGATTTCCGAAGTTTCGTTAGAAACAAGGATACAGAAAATCTTGATTTTCTGGACGTTCGAATTCGAATTATCTAAAATAGCCCCGCCCGGATTCGAACCGGGGTCCCATGCTCCAAAGGCATGAATTCTTGACCACTGAACTACGGGGCTTCAGAAAAGAAAACTGATAATTGTTTATAAGGATTTTGGAGAATTAATTAAACTGCCTCTCATAGAAAACATCTCTGTTAATCTCTTGGACTTTTGGGGTTATCCTAAATAAATTTTTAAAGCTAAATGGTTGATATTTTTCTCCAATTAAAGTTGCTGCAAGTTTTTTATACTCTTGGCTTGCTTCAGATTTAGGACGATACTCTAATAATGGGGTGAATTCTGCTTGGGCTTTTAAAATATTGATATCATGCGGAATCACTGCCATAACAGGAACATCAGCTGTTTTCTCAATATCTTCTAAGGGAATTTCAAAATTTTTATTATGAACCTTATTTAATATCAACCCATTTATAGGGATTTTTCTCTGCCTTGCAAATTTTACTGCTTTGATAGTTGTGCTTAGACTGGAATAGTCAGGCGTTGTTACAGCAAAAATTGCATCAGATGCAAAGATAGCCGCCAAAGTTTCTTCATTAAGCGAAGGAGAAGAATCAATAATTATAAAATCATATTTCTTCTTTAGAACATCTAACTTATCTCTTAATTTTAATGGATTAATCTTTATTTTTTCAAAAATAGATGAAAAGATGACATCAAAATTTTCTAGTTCATGAATTGCACTAGTCACGTTTGCTGTTCTATTTAACACATGATGAAGCGTCACTTCCGGATCCAAAACATTTAAATGAATCCCTAAATTTGGTGCAGAAAAATTAGCGTCAACTAAAAGCACTTTTTTCCCAAAATCTGAAAGTGCCGAACCAAGTGCAATAACGCTAGAAGTCTTGCCAACTCCCCCTTTTAGGCTCAGAATGCCTATTGTCTTGCCCATCTCTTTTAAATGGAAGTTTTATTTAAATATCTTTTTAATGTACTCAAATTTGCATTTCAACACAGCAAGCTTTAAAAAACATGATTACAACTTAATAAGATGCCAAAACAAAAGAAATCAGAGGTTTCTGAACAGCAGGAATCTCAAGAAAATTTTTTAGAAGAAGCGGAAAATACTGGAAAAAATGAAGAAAAACAGACAAAAACAATGAAATTTTCGCAATCAGAATTTGAAAGCAAAGTGATAGATCTTGCGAAAAAAGGGTTTACTAGTGAAAAAATTGGAGAAAGGTTAAAGAAAGAGGGAATTCACTCAAAGGAGTATAGCAAAAAAATATCTGATATCTTAAAAGAAAAAACCCTCTATATTAATCCTGATTTAAAAAATATTGAATCCAAGCTTGAAAAAATTAAAAAACATCATGATTCTAACAAGCAAGATAAAAAAGCTATGAGAGAAAAAGAGAGGGTGTTCGCACAACTCGGAAAACTTAAGAAGTATTTTAAAGTCCAGAAAATTTAAGATTTTGTTTTACCACAAACTCATTGTATTTTACCATGCACTAAAGTGCATGATTTATTTGAAGTCGCTAAAAAATCTTTCAGATTTTTGGCGCCCAGAAAATTCAAATTGGAATTTTCTGAGTTGTGGGACAGAAAACAAAAGACA
>CAZXWV010000043.1:0-4447 GCA_964644735.1 Candidatus Woesearchaeota archaeon | reverse complement strand
TTGTTTTCTGTCCCAAAAACTTCTCTGACAGTAAAATATAAGAAGTTTTGGGTATTTATTAATAAAAAGGGATATTCAATTTCATGAAAAAAACAAAGATATTGGCAGCAGGAGATATTCATGGGGATACTGGACTTGCAAAAAAGCTGGCTGATAAAGCAAAGAGAGAAAATGTTGATTTAGTCATTTTGGCAGGAGATTTAACATTTGCTGAAGACTCCACTAAAGGGATTATAGGGCCGTTTGTAAATGCAAAAAAACCAGTTTTATTGGTGCATGGCAATCACGAATCAATTGCAACAGTGGATTTTTTGGCAGAGATGTATCCTGAAACAAAAAACATTCATGGGTATTCATTTGTAAAAAATGATGTTGGGATATTTGGATGCGGAGGGGCAGATTTTGGGGTCTCTCCGATGAGTGAGGAAAATTTTTTCTCAACATTAACCAAAGCTCATAATAGCATCAAAAATTTTAAGAAAAAAATTATGGTGACTCATATGCACCCATTTAAATCAAAAGCTGAATTCTCAGGGTTTCGCGGGAGCAAAGGGGTAAGAAAAGCATTAGAGAAATTTCATCCTGATATTTTAATCTCAGGGCATATTCATGAAGCAGAGGGCATAGAGGAAAAGATAGGGAAGACTAAAGTAATCAATGTTGGAAGGAAGGGGAGAATTTTAGAGATATGAAAACAAAAATCCGTCATCAAGAACGAAATTCCATCAAATAGGACATCAAAGGAAAAGAAAACTTAATATTAACATTCACAAACAGGATGTGGGTCATAATCTCTATTAAATTTAGGGAGGGGTTTTGGATTTAGAAGCTCTTCTCTTAAATTTGAAAGTAAATTTTTTATTCCATAATGTTGAGTAAATGTTTCAGCAGTTTCTCCATGATCAAAAGGAATTTTTTTTATCTCTTTTCCTGAAAATTTATTTCTTTCCAATGCATAAGCAAGACACTCAGGTCTCCCTACATGATCTGCCCAAAGAGTATAATATCCACCTTTTCTTGTCATAGTTTCATAATCTTGTCTCGCTTGTCTAAAAACAGCTTCTTCTAATGCTCCTTCAATTGAAGAGTCATCAATAATTCTGTGATCATATAAAAAAGTTAGAGCATCTTGATTTTGTCTTGAATAACTATGTAGCATAAGAATACTAATTTTTTTTAAATCTTCAATTGTTGCTGTTCTTATTGCATCATTTAGAGCCATAACTATAGAGAAAAGATTTAGTTATTTAAACTTTTCTTTCCTCAATCACAATAATAGGATTTTTGAAAGATTGAAACTAACATATTCATATCATCACTTTATTATGAATATTAAACTTAAATAGGGAGTTAGCATAACTTTTATATATCTAACAGGTAACATCTATAAAAAACATTAGAAGTCTTTTAGGTAGTTTATAACACAAAATGCCAAGAAAAGAAAAAAAAACTAAAGAAGAAAAAACAGCAGAGCAGTATTTTAGAGTTGGCGAAGATGATTTAAAGCATAGTGTTGAAAAACCAGAGGTAAATCACACTTCAGAACAAAAAGAGCTGCTGAAGAGAGCAGTAAAAATTCCTGTGAAGAAACCTCTTCCAAAAGAAGAGATAATAAAAAGTGCAGTTGAAAAACAATACCACAATCCAGACAAGAAATCTCTAGAAAAAATAGAAATTCTCTCGCGAACTGGTAAATCAAAGAGAAAAACAAGAAGGAAAAATGTTGGAAGAAGAAAAGTGCACCCAGAAAAATTGATTTATTCTGCTCCAAAAATTAATCTTAAAAAAGATAGTTACGAGCTGATTATAACTGAAAAGCCTCAAGCAGCATTAAAAATCTCCTCTGCATTGGGCAAATCAACAAAAAAAGCATTTAATGGAATCCCATATTATGAGGTTAACAGGAATGGCAAAGAAATAATTGTCGCTTGTGCGGTTGGGCATTTATTTACATTAACTCAGAATGTTGTTGGATCTAATATACCTATATTTGATATTGGTTGGACTCCGAATTATCTAGCAAGAAAAAGTGATTTTACAAAAAAATATTATGATGCCCTTGCTAAACTTGCAAAAGATGCCGGAAGTATTACAGTAGCGACAGATTATGATGTTGAAGGGGAAGTTATAGGATGGAATGTTGTTCGATTTATCTGCGGACAGAAAGATGCCAGCAGGATGAAGTTCTCTACTTTAACAACAAAAGAATTAAATGATGCCTATGAGCATAAACTGCCAAGCATAACATGGGGGCAGGCAATTGCAGGGGAAACAAGGCATTTCTTGGACTGGTTTTATGGAATAAACATCTCAAGGGCTTTAATGAATGCAATAAAAACAACTGGAAAATTCAAGATAATGTCTATTGGGAGAGTTCAAGGACCTGCTTTAAATTTGGTAGTCCAAAAAGAAAGAGAGATTCAGAAATTCAAGCCAGAACCTTACTGGCAGGTTTTTATAAAAGTAGATGATAAAAAAAATATATTAGAATTAAAGTATAATAAAGATTTATTTGACAAATCAGAATTAAAGAAGTTTGAAAACTTAAATGGAAAAATTGTCCAGGCGCAAACAAAAAACACAGAGCAGATTATCCCTCCAAACCCTCCGTTTAATCTAACCAATCTTCAGACAGAAGCTTACAGATTTTACGGGATAACTCCCTCAAATACTCTTAGAGCAGCCCAGTCATTATATCTTTCAGGATTAATCTCATATCCAAGAACCTCCAGCCAGAAGCTTCCTGATTCAATAGGATACAAAGAGATTTTAGACAAACTTTCAAGAGCTTATGGTGTTGAAGAATTAATCAGGAGAAAAAAACCTGTTGAAGGAGAGAAGAGTGACCCTGCCCACCCATCAATATATCCGACAGGGCAGAATGAAGCGCCAATCTTGACAGGGTATGAAGAAAAGATTTATAATTTGATTGTTAGAAGATTTTTGTCCTTGTTTTGCGAAGATGCTGTTATTGATAATAAAACAGTAAAAGCAACTGTTGATAATTTAACATTCTCTGCGAAAGGATCTTCAATAAGAAAAAAGGCATGGATGAGTGTCTACCCAATAAAATTAAAGGAGTCAGAAATTCCAGATATGGAAGGGGATGTTGAAATAGTAAATACAAGAACAGAGGAGAAAGAGACTCAGCCTCCAAAAAGATATTCTCCTGCTTCAATAGTTTCTGAGCTTGAAAAAAGAAATCTTGGAACAAAGGCGACGAGAGCAGCAATTATAGAGACATTGTATGAAAGAGGGTATATCAAAGAGAAAAGCATAGAAGC
Source organism: Candidatus Woesearchaeota archaeon (assembly GCA_964644735.1). Taxonomy (GTDB): domain Archaea; phylum Nanobdellota; class Nanobdellia; order Pacearchaeales; family GW2011-AR1; genus WAQV01. The sequence goes on along the minus strand of CAZXWV010000043.1, from coordinate 1,163 downwards.
AACACCGTTAGGAATTTCTCTAATTTCTACATTGGAAAAGTACTCCCCAATTATTATTAATGAAGAATTGACAAGAGATTTTGAGAATGAGATGGAATCTATAACAGAGGCCCAAAGCAATTTTGAAGAGAAAGAAAAGAAAATGATTGAAAAAGCTAAAGGGACAATAACTGAGATTGCACAACAATTTGAAAAGAACGACAAAAAAATTGGAGAAGAACTTGTGGAAGCCAACCTTAAATTAAGGGAGCAGCAAAAAAAAGAAAATACCATCATTACTTGTCCGGTGTGCAATAAAGGGAGCCTAGCAATTAGTTATTCAAAAAAGAACAGAAGGCATTTTATTGCTTGTAATGCTTATCCTGACTGCAAAACAACCTATTCTCTTCCTCCAAACGGAATAATTAAGAAGACAGAACAGATTTGTGATGAATGCGGGTTTCCAAAACTTATGCTCTTAAAATCTGGAAAAAAACCATGGATATTCTGTTTTAACCGTGACTGCCCTTCCAACAAAAAGCGGCTGGAAGAATACTATAAGAAAAAAGAAGAAGCTGATAAAATGAAATAATTGTGATAAATCAATAAGATTAATAAAAATAAAGAATAAAAATTATCTCTTTTTTCTAGATTTCTTCTTTGCTGCTGCTTTTCTTAAAAAAGGTTTTGCGCTTATTCTGCAATTCTCGCAAACTATTGAATGAATAAATAGCAATGCTGCAGCAATAACTATCACCCATTGAGAAGATAGCTGACCAACTGTCCATTGTGTTAAGGCAAACACAATTATTATCATGCTTAGAATCACTTCAGTTATTCTACAATCGTAATTCATTTTACACCTCCTTTAATGTATTTATAATATTTGAGGTTAATAAATGTAATGTTTAATAGCTTTGGTGAAACTCTCTAACAAGAAAGATCTAAGTTGTGCGAGATTGATTTACAAATTAGTTTGAATTAATTAAATTAATAGTTAATACAGAAAACAAATATAAACTTCAAATTCATTAGTTATTCATGGGTGATAACCTAAAATTTGAGGTGATAAAAAAAATAGCTGAGACAAGATTTAAATATAAGGATTTAGAAAAAATATCCAATCTTTACAGCAATTCTCCTCCAAGTGTGTTTATAGGCTCTAAATTAAAATACCCATTAGT
>CAZXWV010000042.1:3262-4618 GCA_964644735.1 Candidatus Woesearchaeota archaeon | reverse complement strand
TGTTTCATATCCGCCATAAAGCCAGTCGTTCAAATCAAAACTTCCTGTTGAGATTCTTTCTGTTTTTTCAGATTCCAAGTTATATACCTATTTAATTTAATGGTCCATAATCAAGATATTCTTTTAATTAATAAAGATTATTGTCATGCAGAAAACAAAAGACAATTGCAAAAGCATTTTGTTTCCCACAAAATTCCAAATTGCAGAATTTTGCCGGTTCTACCAAAAAAACTTCTCTGACAGTAAAATACAAAAAGTTTTTGATAAAAAAAGTTACTTTAGTTTGCTGAAATCTCCAGATACTTTGTCCAGATCTTTTATTATAGCAGAAACAGCTTCATTTACCGCTTTTTTAGGAGTTTTCCCTTTTGTTTTTACTGCTAAAATAGGTTTTTCAGTAGGATGTTTTCTTTTCCATGCAGAGAAACTAACTGCCGAGTCTTTGTTTAGATAAACTCTAAGAAGCTCAGCCATTGTTAGGTTTTCAAGCTGGATTTCCATCTCATCCTTTGAATCTTTAAGAATATTAATTTCCATAATAAGAATCCATTAATTTAGTTTATAAAGATTTTGATTCACTCTTTCTAAAAAAAATTCCTTTTAATTTTTTCATCAGAGGCATCTTTCCTGGTGATTCGTCTTTTGAATTTGCATCATTTTCTTGCAGTTCATTTTCAATCTCTTCCTCATTTAACTCTCTTAATGCCTCTTCCTTTTGCTCCTTCATCTTTTTTAAATCTGAAATTGTAATCTTTTTAATCTCCATTGGATCAAAACCAATTATTCTTGCTGGTTGTTTCTTTTCTCTTTCTTTAGCCCGTTCTTCTTTCACAAGCCTTATTCCCAGATAGCTTTCAAGTTTTTTGATAATCTTATAATCATCCTCAGGAAGAACACCATTTTCTGCCATATGAATCGCAGCTTCTGATTCCCCTATCTCCCTTGCCAGCTGTGCCTGGCTTAATTTTTTTAACCTTCTCGCCATCATGATATCCCAATGAAAATTATGGACAAGATCTGACCTTGGCTTCATCCTAATCCCTGTTTCAGAAGAGTAAGTTATAGGATGCCTCTTTATATGATGTCCGTGAGCCACATTATAGTAATTTTTATCCGCAACATTTTTAAGAATAGATTCTTGTCTTTCTTTTTCAGACTGCTTAAGCTGAAAACTAGTGGGTTTTTTAAGCATAGGCATTGGATCATAAGACAAACATTTTTCACACACATGAACAATCTCTTTTTCAGAGATTACATCAAACAACCTTGCCTTATTTTCAGAAATACCACATTCAAAACAATCATTCATAAAAAAATCAGTTTAAATCTCTTTTTTAATATTTCTATTCTTAAAAA
>CAZXWV010000042.1:0-3162 GCA_964644735.1 Candidatus Woesearchaeota archaeon | reverse complement strand
TATTATTCATCTAAGTATTTCTTTAACTCTTCTGAAGAAGATAACTTTTCAACAACATGCTCATTATTAACAATTACCACTGGGAGTTCAGAAATGTTAAATTTATTGATTATTGAATTTAAAGAAATTAAGCTGTTGTCTACTGCTATGGAGATTAAGATTATCTCATCTCCTTTTTCCTCTTTTAAATCCATTAAAACTTTAGACCAGACTTTTTGCGTTGCCCTTTTTGTCAGCTCTTCTGGCTCATATTCGTAAAGATAAACTATCAAAGGGAATTTTTCGCTGCACTTTTCTTCTGCTTTCATTAGATTTATCCATAAAAATGTCCTTAAAAGATCATATTTCTTATGTGTCAGCTTGATATCATCAGTAATTTTTCCTGATTGCTCATATCTCTCCAATAAAATAGCTTCTTCATAAATTTTATTTGCAAAATTAACATTAGATTCAAATATTAAATCACAGTTAACATCTTTTAAATTAATTAGATTATTCAATGCAACCATGTCTATTATGGACAGTTCAGATTTAGCATAATACTCATTTATTGTATCTAATCTGCTTCCTTCAAAAGCAACCCCCAAAAGCAACCCCAAGATGAATACAACCAGAGTTACAAGCAGTGCTTCCCAAAAAACATTTTTTTTATTTTCAAACATCTTAAAATTTACTTCTATTTTCACTTTTTAAATCTATGATTTATATTTTTACCAGGAATGTTTTCCTTTTGCAAATTTATACATTGAGTTTATCAATATTGCCGGGTATATCATCAAATAAATAAACATATAAAGCAGAATATAATGTAGTCCATGCTTTTTAAACTCTTTTTCTCTTGCATGTATCAAAGCAATTGATGTAAAAGAAAGGCTAAGGAAGATTAGCATCAATCCAAAAAAGACCAGAATGCTCGGAGTTAAATTTATATCTTTTAATGTTAAGAGAGCTGTCTGAGCCTGAATAGAATATATGCTGGAAAAATACTGAACAGCCAATCTATTAAATATCCTATAAATTAAAACAGTCAATCCTACAATCCCTAACACCCATGATAAAACAAAAAAAGGAAGTATGAATTTGCCGAGTATACCAACCTTCAGAAAAGCCTTTTTGTATTTGTTAATTGTTTGTAATCCCCCTACATTCCATCTTATCCTTTGATTATACCACGCCTTGAAATTATTTGGGGCAACAGTATACACTCTTGAAGGGATGCTCATATGAATTTTGTAACCCTTGGCAACAAAATGCCATGTTATCTCAATGTCTTCTGTCATATTATTTTCATCAAACCCCCCAATTTCATCAAAGGCAGCTTTTCTGTAAATTGCCAATGGCCCAGGGGTTACATAAATTGCATCCACAAATCCTAGCAATTTCCTGGAGAATGCAATAATCTTATATTCAATAGCTTGAAGTTTTTCAATGAAACTTTTTCTTTCCTTAACTAAGACCATAGATGTTACTGCACCTGTTTTTTTATCATCAAAAAAACCAATCATCTTGCTTATAGACTCTTTTTGAGGGTAGGAATCAGCATCTGTGAATCCAATTAGTTCGCTATCTGCAAATCTCGCGCCATAATTTTTTGCCCCACTGGCCTTTCCAGTATTCTTTGGAGTTCTCAAGGCCATAACTTTATGGTATTTTCCTGCCAATTTTTTTATTATACTGTAAGAATTATCTGTGCTGCAATCGTCAACGACAATTATTTTTTTCAAACCTTTATAATCAGAATCTATTAACGCCTGAACAGTCCCCTCAATATTTTTCTCTTCATTGTAGCAAGGAACAACAATAGTTAGAGAATAACTTTCAGTTACTTTTGGATATTCAAAAATTTTATCTCTGTTTTGAAGATAAATCAATATAAAGAGAAACAGAAAATAAAATGCCACAAATGAATATGCTAAATAAATAATTGTTAATAAATCCACTTTATCCTTCTCCTTCTAATTCTTTGGTATTTTTAAGAGGATTACCTTCCCTGCTTGAATCAATGTTAAAATAATCATAAAATTCATCGCTTAGGCTTAGTTCATTAGTGTGCCCTATTTTTTTCTTTTTCAATAATCCAAGCTCAACAAATTTTTTTATATGGTCATAGGCTTTATTTCCACGAATCTTGATAATCACTGACTGTTTTATTGGCTGCTTGTATGCTATAATTGCAAGTGTTTCCTGTTCAGCTTTGGAAAATTCTGATGAGCCTGTAGCTAATTTATTTATTATATATGAATATTCCTGCCTCACATCCATTTTCCAGGAATTATTTTTTTCAACAATCTCAATCGCTGAATCATTTTTTTCATATTTTTCCTGCAATTTACCAATAAGTTCTCTGATTATAAGAGGGTTTAGATCTGATAAAGAAACTAATTCCTGCATTGACAGGAATCTTCCTGACACAAAAAAAACAGCTTCAATTATTTTTAAGCTTTCTTTCTCCTTTGCCTCATCAATTTCATCAATTGTTTTGCTGCTTACTTCCATAATTGACTAAAGAATGAATCATTTAAAAGCATTATCAAAAACTCTTTGGATATTCCCCATTGTTTTATAGGCCCTTTGTTTGAGTTTTTGATGAAAACAAAATTCAACTTGCAGAATCTTTCCTGTTCTGCATCAATAAATATTAATACCTGCTGAGATTAGGTGGAATATGAAAAAACGCCTGTTAATGATTAATGTTATAGGACTCATATTTCTAATCTTTGGGATAACCGCAATCATAGACACTTTTTTTGTGTATGGTTCTGTGCATATCTTATGGTTCTGCTATATCGGATTAATTCTTTTAGGCATAGGGTTTTTAAAAAGAAACCATCTTCTTATTGAAAGCCAGCTTAACATCTTAACAATTCCTTTGATTATCTGGGCATTTGATTTTACTTACTTCTTAATATTTGGAAATTCATTATTAAACATTGTAGACTATTTTTTTGAGCAAGGGCCTATATTGGCTAAGATTATTACACTCCAACATCTTTTTACAATCCCTTTAGCAATTTATGGCATGCGTTTTATAAAACCAAAACAAAAAAATTCATGGATGCTGAGTTTTATACAAGTAGTAATAATTTTCATTATAACAAGAGTTTTGACATCTTATGAGGACAATGTCAATTGGGTTTATCATACAAGTCTGAATTTAGGAAT
>CAZXWV010000041.1:1400-4790 GCA_964644735.1 Candidatus Woesearchaeota archaeon | reverse complement strand
GAATTTCTGAAGCCATCTGGAAAATCAATTTCTCCTGTGCTGGAAAAAATTGCCAGCATCCCTCAAGAAAAAACATTAAGGAAGATGGTAGCTTCTTCTCCAATATTCAAGAAAGATGTGGAAACTGGCGAGGTAAAATACACTCCTGATAGTGGATATAATCTTGATTATAAATCACCAAATAATGGCAAAGAGAGGTATGAAAATTCTCCGAATATGATTTGGAATAAAATAAATGCAGGAACTATTGAAAAAGAGGTTAATCCTCATGTGATAGGAATTTCTCCTCAGCTTAATGCTAGAAATTATGAGAATAAAAAAGATATAGAAAAAAAATATATCTCTCCTGAAAGGCTGGATAGAAAAAAACAGAAGCTGCCATTTGAAGAAAATAAAAAGTACAGAACATCTAATTTTAGATAATTATATAAATAAAATTTCACTCGTATAAACAAGAAAAAATGGCAGGTGAATACACTATTAGAAATATCTACCAGGGAGGGTACTCTTCTCTAAAACCTTCTTATGGAGATATCTTTACAGGATACAGAGCTTCTGCAGAGAGTATTGGAGTATCAACAGATCCTAGAACAGCAAACATTTTGCAAGAGGTGTCAACCAAGATAGCTCCAGGGCAGAAAGTAATTGAACTTTCTTTAATCACGCCAGAGATTATGGAGTCCATACCAAAACAGCACTTAAAAGAAGTTAACAGGCTGAGTAAATTAGCAGGTGTTGAGGTTACTGTCCACGGGCCTTTAGCAGAAGCTTCAGGAATATCTGAGCAAGGGTTTAGTGAAACAGGGAGAAAATCTGCTGAGAGGCAGATGAGTATGGCAGTTGAAAGAAGCCATGAGATAAATCCAAATGGAAACATTCCTGTGACATTTCACTCATCTTATGCAATACCAGGTCCAGAAATAGAAAAAACAGAAAAAGGCGAGAAAATCAAGGCAGCTCTTGTTATTAACAATGAAACAGGAAAGATAGCCAAAATCCCGCTAAAAGAAAGAAAATGGCCTGGAGAAGAAGGAGAGCCGGATATTAAAAAAGAGGTGGCAAAAATAAATGAAAGCACATGGGGGGATACAATAAGAACACTGACATATTACGCTGACATGGGAGAGAAATCCACTAGAGGTTATTCTGAACTTATGTTCAAACTGGCAGAAAGCGAGAAAGAAGCAGGAAAACCTTTAGTTGATGCAAAAAAAGAGGCAATTTCCCAATATAATTTTGGAGCAACATATCTTAATGAATCATATAGGCAGTTAAAAGATCTTTTTGAGCTGGCTAAAAAATATGGCACTTCAGAAGATAAAAAAATCTTAGAGAGTTTCAGCAAAGAAATTGAAGAAAATGCGGTGAAGATAAAAAATAATCCAAAAGCAAAAGAGAATGTTGACTTAATGAAAAATATTATAGATAAAGGGGTTGAAACATTTGGGAAAATGAAGACTGTTCCTGAAATATACAGGCCTTTGAATGATTTTGCAATGGAGCAGTCAACTACGACTTTTGCAAACATTGCATTAGACTCTTATAAAAAATTCAAGGATAAAGCTCCTATAATTTCTATTGAAAACCCGCCTGCAGGTGGGGGTTTTTCAAGAGCTGAAGATTTAAGGAATCTTGTTGAAGAGTCAAGGAAAAAATTTACAGAGGTGGCTGTAAAATCAAAAGCTGAAGGAGGATTCAGTTTGTCTGAATCTGAAGCAAAATTACAGGCAGAAAAATTACTTGGAGTAACCTGGGATGTCGGTCATATCAATATGCTTAGAAAATACGGATATGAGGAAAAAGATATTATTAAAGAATCAGAAAAAATAGCTCCTCTAGTCAAGCATGTTCACTTGTCAGATAATTTTGGGTTTGAGCATACAGAATTGCCGATGGGGATGGGGAATGTCCCTCTTAAAGAGATAATGAAAAAACTTGGAGAAAAGGGGGAGAAGGCAAAAAAAATTGTTGAGGCTGCCCACTGGTGGCAGCATTTTAGAACATCTCCAATCGAATCATCACTTGAAGCATTAGGCTCTCCTATTTATGCAACAGGCGGCACCCCTTACTGGAATCAGGCAATAGGATACCAGCAAGGATATCTCGGAGGATATGGAGCAATGCTTCCTCAAATAAGTTATGAAACTTTTGGCGCCGGGTTTTCTCAGCTTCCTATGGAGTTAGGAGGACAGAGAGCAGGAGCAGCTGGAAGCAGGATGAGTGGGAGAGGGATGGAATAGTTAATACAGAAAACAAAATTAAACTGCCAGATTCATGTGGCAGACAATTGCATGGCAATTGTCTTTTGTTTTCTGTCCCAAAAACTTCTGACAAACTGTCAGCTTTATCTTCATGCTTGCAAAAGCTGAAGAGACAGAAATTTCTAATTTCTGTAGCTGACAGTAACATATAAGAAGTAAGAAGTTTTTGATATTAAAAACTAATAAAGTTTAATAATTAAAAAGATGGTGGAAAAAAAATTTACAAGAGAGATTTCTGAATTGCAGACAGATTCTCAAAAAAAAGGCAAGGATATTTCTAAAGTTAAAAAACAAATTGAAAATCCGAAAACATCCGAAAAGAAAGTCAAGATAAATAAAAAAAATGTTCCGACATTGCAATTAAAAAAAGAAACAGAGATTGCAATGGACTTTGCTACAAAAGCATACCAGAAATTCAACAAAATTGTCAAGTCAATTATTCTCTTTGGCTCAGTTGCAAAACAGCAGACATCCAACGGGTCAGACATAGACATAATAATTGTCATTGATGATGCTTCTATAAGATGGGATATTGAGCTGATTGCATGGTACAGGGAGGAGCTTGATAAAATATTAAAATCAAATCCTTACAATAAAAACATTCATATAAACACAGTTAAATTGACAACTTTCTGGGAGGATTTAATGAGAGGCGACCCTGTTATTATAAATGTTTTAAGATACGGTGAAGAGCTGATAGATTTTGCAGGGTTTTTCACTCCATTAAAATCTTTGTTAATCAGCGGAAAAATAAGGTCAACACCTGAAGCAATTTATAATTCTCTTCAGAGAGCTCCAGTCCATATTTTAAGAAGCAAAGTTGCTGAGTTAAATGCTATTGAGGGATTATACTGGGCAATGGTTGATTCTTCACATGCTGCGCTGATTGCTGCAAAAATTCTCCCCCCTTCTCCAGAACATATAGGAGAATATCTAACAGAACATTTTGTAAATAAAGGGATGCTAAATGTGAAATATATAAAATGGTACAAAGATTTAATATATATTCATAAACAGATATCTCATGGGAAGATAAAAGAGCTGAAAGGCGTAGAGGTTGATATCTGGCAGGAGAGAACAGAAGAGTTCTTTAAAGTAATGACTCAATTAGTTGATAAATTAATTAGCT
>CAZXWV010000041.1:0-1300 GCA_964644735.1 Candidatus Woesearchaeota archaeon | reverse complement strand
TTTAAGCGCTTCTTTATAGGTTTGTTTAACAATATTCGGCCTTAAAGATTCAAACTTAATCTCTTCCAGTATGCTTATAATTAATGTTAAATTCTGATATTTTTTCTGAGTTTTTTTTGCATTTTCAATTTCTTCACCTAAAAAATTATAAATGCCTTTATCTTTACCTTGAATAATATATTCAGATTTCTTTAATTTGTCGCTTATATCCACAAACTTTTCTCCAGAAAATTTCTCAAACTCTGCCCTTACCTTGCTAGTTTCTCCTGGGTTCAGATAAGATTCAATATCTCCTGTATAATATGTTAGCAATTCTTCAACCTTTAAAGAACCCAAAGCGTTTTGGTAGTCTGCAGAATAAGTTTTAATTACATCTTCCATACCACCATGTTTAGCAGCTATTCTTACTGCCTTTTTTGCATCCACCCCCATAGAGTCACACAATGCATTTATTGCACTTTCTATATGTATACTATCTGTTTCATTTTTTAAGAAACGTCTTGCTAATTCAGCGTGCTTATATCTTTCTAAACCTTTTAATCCTATTAAATCTTCTAATGCCATGATATTTAGGAGTATCTGAAGTTTATAAATCTTTCGTTTTTGTTACCACTTAAAAGTAAATGCTAATTAAGTTTTTCAGAAATAATCTTAGTCCTGCACGGAAGCTTTGATTTAACCTGATTAATCAGTTTTCTCGCAGATTGGACTGCTTTTTCATTTTGGACAGCAATAACAAATATTCTTCCATTCTTTTTTAAAATTGCCGCCTTTCCCATAGGCTTCCCAAAAGAAAGCTGCATTCCTGTCTGCATTCTGTCTGCTCCTGCACCAGTAAGCATTTTATTCTCTCGCTGAATATGATGAGGGAAGGGAATAACTTTAAACATATATTGCCCTGCAAGCTCTTCATCCAACCCTTTGTTTATAAATTGCCTGCATGCTTCAAGAGCATTATGCCTAATCTGGACTTTTTCCGTAGAAACTGTTGTCAAAACATACGGCAGGTTTCCGCTATTAAACAGATTTTCCTTGCCCATGGTGAATTTTACTATCTTTTGAGGAGGAACTGTCTTTATATAGGACTTCTGCATTTTTTTACTGATTCTAGTATAAGGAATAACTTTCTTCTTTGAGTATGCTGATGCTTTTCTTAACGATACCATTTATTTTATCTCCACATCTGTTGTAACAGCCTGGCCTGGAAGCCCTTTTTCAAAAATAGCCCTTACAATTCCTTTATTTCCGTGGGCAGCTGAAATCCTGCCATTGATTATTTTTCCAGCTGGTGATTTCCATT
>CAZXWV010000040.1:0-4829 GCA_964644735.1 Candidatus Woesearchaeota archaeon | reverse complement strand
AAAGCGATATTCTCTTAAATAAATATTCATATTGCAATATTAAGTTAATACAGTTAGCAACTGCTATGTTTGTTTCAAGAAGAATTCTCAGTAACAGCCTTTTATCTTTAATCAATGGAAGAGTGATATAAAACATATGGTCTGCGGCCTGAATTATCTTCTCTGCTTTATTAAGTGACTCTAGGAATTTTTCCATTTTCAGTTAAAAATCAGAGGAGGTTAAGATTAATATAATTATCTGACACAAATATCTTTATCAAAAACTTCTTATATTAGTGTCAGAGAAGTTTTTGGGACAGAAAATAAAATACAATTGCAAAATCCCATACATTTATTAATTTTGTTTTCTGTATAAATTTAAAGATATTACAACTAACATGAATGTAAACTATATGTCAGAGCTCCCAAAACATGAATGTGGGAATTATTATACTCGTGTTTTTCCTGTTTATGAAAAGATAAGCAGCAATGAAACAATTGATATAGGGCGTATAGGATATTGTAAAACATGTGATTCTTATACCCCTGCAGCATCTCCTTTTTCAGATAATAAAAAATTTAATCACAGTAAATCAAAGAATTTTAAGGATATGCTGAAATTATTAAAAGATAATAATTTAATAAGTGACTTAGAAAAAATGATGAAATCTAAAGGTTAAATTGTGAATTTACCATCTTTATAGATTATTATTTCTGTACCATTTTCCAGCTCTGCACTGACTTCTCTATTTTTTGTTGAAACAATGTCTGTATGCACAACAGAATCATTATACCCCATCTCTTTCCATTGCTCTTCAGACATATTAGACAAATCTCCAGGATATGAATCTTTGTAGGCAGAGCCCAATGCTATATGCATATTCCCGTGTTCCCCCCCGATATTCTCATCAAACAATGTTTCTGCCATGAATTTTTCAATCCTTGACAATCTTGAATCAGTCAAAGAAAACTCTCCAATCTTGTCTGAACCTTCATCAGTTGCAATCATCTCTTTTAAGAGTTCTTCGCCTTTCTCTGCTTTTGCTCTTACAACTTTCCCATTCTTAAACTCTAAATAAATTCCTTCAATTAAATTTCCGTATCTATACAAAGGCTGATTAAATTTTGCATATCCTTCTGTCTGGCGCCAGTCAGGGGAAATAAAAATCTCAAAGCTTGGGATATTTCTGCCAGAGCCTCCCATCCATTCCCTGTTTTTCCCAATTCCTACTATCAAATCAGTATCTTCTGATTTTATGCGCAGTTTTTTTATGTTCATCTCATTAAGATTATTTTTTACTCTCTCAACTTCAGCCATAATCTCTTTCCATTTAGAAACAGGACTTTCATGGTCAAGCTGGCAGGCTTTGATTATCTGCTCCCAGTATTCTTCCAAAGTAAGATTAGCTTCTTTGGCCATTGCCTCAGTCCCATATAATCCAAGAGTCCAGGTAAGCTCCCCTCTGTTTTCTTTATCTGTTTTCCAATCCATATAAGGCTTGAATGCTTTTGATTTTATCATTATTTTTTTTGGGTCAACATCTTTTAATTCATATTTGTTTGTGTCTGAGATAATGCTTACGAAATGATGCGCTTGCTCTATTTTTCCTTTTAGGTATTTTTCAGGGAAAAAGTTTAATTGTTCATAATTTGCAATCTCATAATACTCTTTTGAGATATCATCTGGAAGGTAGTTAATAATTGGGTACGCCCCTGCTTTAAGAACAGCTCTTCTTAATGCAATCAGCATTGGTTTTGCGGATTCTGAAACCTGCAGGAAAACAACCTCTCCTTTTTTTATTCCCTCTCCAGAATTAAGTGCGAAGTTTACCAATACATCTGCATATCTGTCAAGTATTTCCTCTGAGGGGGTATATGTTTTATCTGCCATGTTTTTGCTGGTTTATTGAGGTTTATAAATTATTTTATTTAATCTCATAAAGAAAAGAAAAATTAGATAATTAGAAAGTATCTTAAGAACTAAGCTCTAAAATAGCTTCTGCTAAATCTCCATTTACAGATTCTAAAACTTTTCTTGCCTGCTCTTTTGTGCATCCGGTTTTGCTTATCACTGTTTGAATATCCTCTTCTGAAATTTTAGCAACCTCTTCCTTTACCTCTCCTGTTATCTGGAAAGACTCCTGGCCTTGCATATTTATCTTTGATACATTCGGGTTTTCAATAATTATTTTAGAATCATCTGTTTTCTCTATAATAACTCTTGAAGCATCTATCTCATTCTGGGATATTCCCATCTGCTTCATTAATGCCTGCATTTTTTTTGGGTTTAATCCTCCGAACATTTTAATAAATTATTCCTAAAGAAACCCTAAACAGCAATATTAAAACTATAAACACAATAACATATGTTGGCTTTAAGTTAAATTTGCTTGGATATTCCTCATTATATCTAACTAATCCTCCGAATCCTCCTGGAAGATTCACCTGGTTCTGATTTGCCATGTTCTAGTTAAATACAGATAGTTTTTAAAAGTTGTCATGAATTATTGATATATGCCTCTAAAAGAAATAAAAAACTGGAATATTGAAGTAGAAAAGTCAATTGTAGATAAATGGAAAAAATCAGAGATGTTTAAATTTGATAAGAAAAATAGAAAAAAAATATACTCAATAGACACCCCTCCTCCATATGTTAATGCACCCATACATATCGGACAGGCAATAACCTACTGCTATATGGATTTTTTTGCGCGTTATAAAAGAATGAAGGGGTTTGAAGTTTTGTTTCCTCTTGGACTTGACAGAAATGGTTTGCCGATTGAAATGGCAGCTGAAAAGAAGTTTAATATTTCTGCATTTCAAATTGGAAAAGACAAATTTATTGATTACTGCAGAAAACTTTTAGAGGAGACCTCTATAGAATCTACAGATACTTTTGCAAAATTAGGGATATCATTCACATCTTACAAGCAAGGGGGCCATATCGGAGCTGTTTATCTAACAGATTCTCCTGAATACAGAACTATTACTCAGGCAACATTTATTGATTTATTCAAAAAAGGGTTGATTTATGAAGATACAAGAATCAACAACTGGGATCCGAAATTACAGACTACTCTTGCTGATTCTGAAATTGAATATAAAGAGATTCCATCAACATTTAATAATATCATGTGGAAAGTCAAAGAGACAGGAGAGGAGATAATCATTGGGACTACAAGGCCAGAATTAATTCCAACATGTGGAAGAGTTATTGTTAATCCAGGAGATAAAAGATACACTCACCTTAAAGGAAAGACCGCAATCTCCCCGATATTTAATAAAGAAGTTCCTATCATACTTCACCCTCTGGCAGACCCTGAAAAAGGAACAGGAATTGTCATGATGTGTTCAGCAGGAGATTTGTCAGATATCCAGTTTTTCAGAGAACAAAAAATAGAACCAGTTATTGCTATTGAGAAAGACGGCAGTATGAACAATCATGCAGGACCATTAAAAGGATTAAAGGTTAAAGAAGCTAGAAAAAAAATTATTGAATTATTAAAAGAAAAAAACCTGTTAGTTAAACAGGAGCAAATATCGCACAGAACCCCCATTTCTGAGCGTTCTGGCGCAGAAATTGAATTTATTGAAATGCCTGAATTTTACTTGAAACAGATAGATTTTAAGGAGGAAATAAAAAAAATTTCTGACAAAATAAATTTTTACCCTAAAGAATCTAAGAAAATTTTGCTAGACTGGATTAATTCTGTTTCAATTGACTGGCCAATATCCAGAAGAAGATTTTATGCAACACCTATCCCTTTATGGTATTCTAAAGAAAAAGGAAATAAGATTGTAGCTATTGGAAAACCAGGAATATATTATGAACCTTGGAAACAATCACCAGATAAAGATTTTGAGGTATTACAAGACGGGAAAAAGATAGGATTAATTGCTGATTTTAAGAATTTAAAATGGAAAGGAGAAGAAAGAGTGCTTGATACATGGATGGATTCATCTATTTCAGAGCTAGTTATTTTAAAATATAAAACTGACGACGAATTTTTTAAGATGGCATATCCTGCAACACTAAGACCGCAAGGAAAAGAAATTATCAGAACCTGGCTGTACTATACACTACTCAGAGGGTATCTTGAAACAGGAAAGGCGTGTTTTGAGGATGTATGGATTAATCAGCATATTGTAGACAGCAAAGGATATAAAATGTCCAAATCAAAAGGAAATATTATTGACCCTCAAAAACTTCTAAATAATTATGGAGGGGAAGCAATTAGATTTTGGGCAGCTCTTGAGGGGGATTTATCAAAGCAGGACCTAAAATGCTCTGAGGAAAAAATCAAGGCAGAGCTAAAAACATTAAGCAAAATATTAAATGTCTCTAAATTCGTCATGTTATTTGATAAGCCAAAGAAAAAACCAAATATAGAAAAATTAGACAAATTATTTATTGATTACATAGAAAATTTAACTGATGAAATTGATAAATCATATACTGAATATAATTTTCATAATCCTGCATTAAAATTAAGAAGATTTTTATGGGAGATTTTTGCTTCAAATTACATAGAATTAGTTAAAGCAAGGGCTTATAACCAAGAAAATAAATTCTCTAAAGAGGCATCTGATTCAGCTAAATACACTTTACATTTTTTATTGGAGAGGTTTTTAATTTTATTATACCCTATCACCCCGCAAATAACCAGTATTATTGCAAAAGAAAAAGGAATTAATTTATTTGAAGCTGAATATCCTAAAGCAAAAAAAGGAAGTTCTGATTTATACATTATTGAGAAAATAATAGAATTTAATGGGATGGTTTGGAAAGAAAAAAGAGAAAAAGAAATCTCACTAAGAAATCCCATCAAAGGGATAAAAATTCCAAAAGA
>CAZXWV010000039.1:1972-4834 GCA_964644735.1 Candidatus Woesearchaeota archaeon | reverse complement strand
AGATGCTTGTTGCAAACTCTGAGCTTGGATTTGAGGAGATAGAAGAAATTATTTCCAAAGAGATGGTTAAAAGAGATATAAAAAATAAAATCCATAAAATAATGATGGTACTGCAGAATAAAGATGGAAAAGATTTTTGGGTATGCACTGTTTTTATCTCTGGTTTTGGACTGCTGAAGGTCATAATCAACGACGATAATAAAAAAATTACATTTTTTGATAAGAAATCATTTTTTGATATGCTAAGCATAAGAAGTAAAAAGAAGAAATAACAATTATTTCGACTTCTCTGCGACAAAATTAATCATCATCTCTGAATTGTGCGTTGATTTTATCTTAAACCCTGTCTCTTTGAATAAGTCATGAATTTCATTTTCATCATACAAATAATAATATCTAGCTCCCTTATCTCTCCATTTTACAAATTTTTCTTTAGGGGCATTCTTGAATCTTTTAGATTTAATATTCCAGACGCCTATCTCTGCCTCTGCTCCAGGCTTTAAAACTCTAAAAAGTTCCTTAATGGACTTTTTTCTGTTCTCTTTTCCTTCTACGCAGTGCAAAGCTGATATGCATATTGCAGAATCAAAAAAATCATCATCAAATGGGAATTTTGTTAAATCTGAAACAAAAAATTCTGCATAAATTTTTTTTTCTTTTGCTTTTTTTTTCGCAAGTTCAATCATCTCTTTGGAGAAATCCACAAGATACATTTTTCCATTTTCTATTTTAACCAGATGTCTCCCTGCTCCGCTTCCTAAATCCAGCACATTTCCGGTTTTATTTCTCAAAAATTCTAAAGTATGCTTTGCAGGTATTGTTTTAAATTTATACCACTCTTTCGCAATTTTATCCCAGACTTTTTTTTGAGATTCCATTCTAATCTAATAAATACAGGAAGTTTTTTATATATAAACCTTGATGTCTTTGTATGAAAAAAACAGAAAAACTAATAGGAATATTAGACAAATTAAAAGAAAAACATCTAAAACAACATCCAAACGGATCAAACTTAGATAATCTATTAGATAAGATAATCATCAAATTACCAATTCCAATTGCCAGAGAAATATCGCTTAACTTTGATGATATTAGAAAGCAGACTAAAATTGGAATGCTAACCAATAATATGGGTAAAGGGATTGGATGGTATTGTCATCACGTATTTTACAAAGGGGCAAATTATATAACTCGTGAGTACCGAAGAACGCTCCATTTAGAAGAATATTTTGATTAACATTTTACTCTAAATTTATTATTTTACCTTGAGATGGCATTTTTATGTTTATTATATTCCTCTATTTTTCCTTTTTTAAAACAGCATAATACTCTCATTTCTAATTATATCCCAGACAAAATGCACATTTAAGCATTGAAGGATGTATTACTTCACTTGAAACATCTATATGATTAATCTCATTAAACTTCCATATGCATATTTTTTCTAAATCCATTTTATTTATTATTCTTCCTCATTTTTATTTTCCCTTCTATAATACTTTCCAGTTAATTGACGATATTCTCTAGCTAATCTTGCTATTTCTTTTCCTTCTTCATAAGATATAAATGCCCTACATTAATTAAGAGTAGCTTCAAGTTTGTTTGTTATTTCTTCAATTTCTTTTTCGAGTGTCATCTTTTAATCAAATTTCTTGTTATTTTATTTTCTGCATTAAATATTTTTATTGGAATGTGAAAGCTTTTATAATGTTTTGGCATTTGAAAAGATATGTTAAAACCAGGTAAAACTGAAGTAAGGAAGCCTACAAAAACCATCTCTGGGATTACTCCTGTAGCTGTGATGCTTCCTCCAAGAAAATGCGGACATGGAGTGTGCTTATACTGCCCTAGCTTGAATGTTCCGCAAAGTTATACTCCAAAATCCCCTGTTGTTATGAGGGCTATGAGAGTTCAATATGACTCTTACAAACAGGTTAAGGCAAGAATTCAAGCATTTGAAGCAATGAATCACCCGACAGATAAAATTGAATTAATTATTATGGGGGGAACATTCCTAGAATATCCTAAAAAATTCCAATATGAATTCATCAAAAAATGTTATGACGCTCTTAACACCAGAAAATCCAGGACATTAGAGCAAGCTCAGAAGTTAAATGAAAAATCTAAACATAGGTGTATTGCCTTATGCATTGAAACCAGGCCGGATGTTTGCTCTGAATATATTGGCAGAATGAGGGAATTTGGAGCAACAAGAGTTGAGCTTGGGGTGCAGATTATTGATGATAAGATATATAAAAAAATAAAGAGAGGGCATACTGTCAAGGATGTTATTAAAGCAACCCAAGATTTAAGGATTGCTGGGTTTAAAATTGGCTATCATATCATGCCTGGTTTGCCTGGAAGCAGTCCAAAAAAAGATTTAAAGCTGTTCAAAAAAATTTTCTCAGATGAAAATTTCAAGCCTGACCAGCTAAAACTCTATCCTTGCCAGGTAATGCCTGGCTCAGATCTTGAGAAGATGTACTGGAAAGGCGAATACAAGCCGTACACAAAAAAACAAACTGAAAAAGTGCTTGTTTCAATGTTAAAAATAGTTCCAAGATACTGCAGAGTTATGAGAATCATGCGGGAAATCCCCCCCGAATATATTGTTGCCGGAACAATTAGAATTGACTTGAGAAAAGATATTGAAGAAGATCTTAGGAAAAAAAACAGCAGATTAAAAGAGATAAGATATAGAGAAATTGGATTTGCTTTAAGAGATAAAAAAGAAGTTGATTTAAAATTAAGATTAAAAATCACAAAATACAGAGCTTCAGGAGGAGATGAATATTTTTTAGAAATTATAAACAAGGATGATATTTTATTTGGGTTATTGAGATTGAGGATTTCAAACAATAA
>CAZXWV010000039.1:0-1872 GCA_964644735.1 Candidatus Woesearchaeota archaeon | reverse complement strand
TGGTCTAATGTTTCGCCCTCTTGTTTTTCTCCTTGAAGATAATTTTTCCAATTGCCCAAAAAAATATTAAAATTATATTTTTGCGCCAGCTCCTTAATTTTTTCAGCAGAGTGGTAATATTTTGTTGTTTCTGCCCCTTCAAGATATCCTGCAGATGGGTTTCCTGATTCTTTAAAAAATTTAATTGTAAAACTATCTCCTTCTTTTAAAGTTCTTGTCTCCCAATCTGGGAATTCTTTTCCATTATACAAAAATCTCGCATTTGTTGAGATGCTTTTTAATTCTGGGCTCAATGTTGTAATAGTTGCTAACATTACTCCATTTAATTTTAATTTTTTTGATAAAAGAAAGAATAGTTTGTTTATATCTTTTACATGATCAAGAGTATATTTCATTATTGCTAAGTCTAATTTTTCATTAGGAATTTTTTGTAAATATTCTAGAATGCCTGACTCTACAAATTTGATAACCTGCTTTCTTTCTTTGTACTCTTTAGATTTTAAATATTGCCGGGCTAATTTTAGCATTATTTGGGATACATCCACCCAGTCAATTTGTCCTCTTGGTTCTTTTAGCAATCTTGCAAAAAATCTATGGTATCTATCTGGATGCGCCCCTCCTCCTAATTCTGCTGCATATAGCGGATTTTTTAATCTGTTAATTTCATTCATAATCACTCTGTCAGTTATTTCTGCGACACGAAAATTCTTTTCATTCTGCTCACGTTCAGCAAAAGAAGCAGCAACTTTTTCGTCAAAATACATTCCTAAACTTTCTTTTTTATCTGCCATATCTTTAATAAATTTATAAATTATTTAATTCTTTCTAAACAATTATTTTTTATCCCCTTGAAAGCAGTTGTTGACATTCTTAATTTTCCTCTCTCAAAGGAATTCGTCCTTCCTGCCAGTCTTTTAAGATAACTCTTGCAGTCTGGTCTTCATTAACTTTTCCCTCTTTTTTTAAAATCCCCTTTTGCCTGCCTAATTCTTCTAATAACACCTCCGAATCTCCTTTTGCTTCTATGTTGTAAAATTCCTCAAAAATTCCAGGAAATTCTTTCATCAACTCTGCAACAACATTCTCAGGGTCTTTTACCTGGGTGTATGACCTTCCCCCAACTTTTGTATGCTTGGCTATAGCTTCTTTATTTATCCCAGAGTACTCACTTTCAGGAATTACCCCAGGGCTATCGAGCAAGATGATATCAGAGGTTAATCTTAATTTCTGAATCCCTTTTGTAAATCCCGCTTCTGCTGCAGTTCCTGCAGATTTTTTACCAATAAGAGAATTGATCAAAGAACTTTTTCCGGTGTTAGGATACCCGATAACTCCTACACTTATCTGTTCTCCTTCAGATTTTTTTATTTCCTGCCCTTTAATGAACTTCATCTCTTTTTTTTCTACCTTCCTGGCTTCTATCTTGATCTTATCTCTTAGCTCTTTGATTCCTTTTCTCAATTTGCATGAAACAGCAACATTTGGGGTTAATCCTTTAGATAATCTTCTCAATTTAGGCAAGCTAATCAGGTCTGATTTATTTAAGACATAAATTATCCTTTTTCCTCTCTCTTTAATCTCTTTCTCAATTGCTAAATTCCTGGTTTCAGAGACAAATCTTGCATCTAAAACCTCTAAAATAATATCAGAAACTGCAAGAATATTTTTGGCAATTGACGGATATTTCTCTCTCTGTTTTCTGATATTTTCCAGATTCCTTGTCCTTCTTGAAGAAAAACTGTATTTAACTCTCATGGAAATTTGAAGAATTTCTTCTTTATAAATTATTCAAAAAATAATCTTATTAAAAATCAGTTCGTCGAAGCCTTTATAAATGGTTTTTTCTAATAGTTTACATTATAAAATGGAAAA
>CAZXWV010000038.1:3410-5002 GCA_964644735.1 Candidatus Woesearchaeota archaeon | reverse complement strand
GGCTTTGGCTTAAAGGGGTTTTTAATACCTAATAATTTTATTGATGGAGGGGTTACAGGAATATCTTTGTTAATTGCCCTTCTTACAGGAACCTCTCTTTCTTTGCTTATATTTTTGATAAACATACCATTTATTGTTATAGCAAAAAAACAAATTGGAAATGTTTTTGCATTAAAAACTTTTTTGGCAATTTCAGGCCTTTCCTTATGCCTTATTCTCATAGAATATCCTGTAATAACATCAGATAAACTTCTAGTTGCTGTTTTTGGAGGATTTTTTCTTGGGGCGGGAATAGGATTAAGCGTGAGAGGTGGAAGTGTTATAGACGGAACAGAAGTTTTAGCACTATACATAAAGAAAAAACTTGGCATGACTATTGGAGATGTAATACTGATTATAAATATAATTATCTTCTCCTTCGCCGCGGTTTTGTTAAGTATGGAAACAGCTCTTTATTCAATACTCACATATCTTTCAGCATCAAAGACAGTTGACTTTATTGTTCAAGGAATAGAAGAATACATAGGGGTTACAATAATCTCAGATAAGAACAGAGAGATAAGAAAAATGCTGATTAATAAATTTGGTAAAGGAGTTACAATATACAAAGGGCAAAGAGGATACAAGGAGAAATCAAAACAGAATGAGATAGATATTTTATTCACAGTTATTACAAGATTAGATTTATCAAGGATTAAAAACGAGATTTTGTCCATAGATAAGGCTGCATTTATCACAGAGCACAGCATAAACAATACTAAAGGCGGGACAATTAAATCATCAAGAAATATTTCTATTTTAGAGGAGAGTAATCGATAATTCAGGTTTAATTTTTACTTAGCCAGAGCTTGTCTGAACCTGTGTTTTAATTCTTTTGTCTTTCCGCCTACTTGATGCTTTGATTGTTTTGCAGCCTCTTTATTTGCCATCTCTCCGGCTTCAATAACTGACTCTTTTTTCTCCTTTTCTTCTTTCTTCTCTTCAGTTTCTTCTGTTTTTTTCTCCTCAACTTTTTCAGTTTTCTTCTCCACCTTCTTTTTAACACCTTCTGCTGCTTTTTGCTCTCTCTTTTCTTCTCTAGCTTTTTTGAATTTTAGATTTTCAGGCATCTCAGCAATTTCTACTCTCACTATATCACTGCCAGCTTCTTTTACTGCTTTAACCTTTACTTTTGCTGGAGGATGTTTAATCCCTCTTGACCACACAAGCTCATTTAGATATTTGTCTATTTTTATCTTATTCAAATCTCTGTCTCTTACTTTCATATGCCTTGCTAAGAATTCTTTTATAGTCTTTACAGCTTTGTTTGTTTTTTTGTATCTTGGAACAACTCTGCATTTCTCTCTAAGAGGAATGGTGTATTCTCTTTCAATCCTAACTAAATCGTCTTTCTTTTCTGATTTAGTGGCCCCCAAAATCTTTGATTTTTTAGGGTTTTCTGTTTTTGTCTCAGTCATTTTAATTATCTGAAGTGTGATTTTCTTTGTTTTTCATTTTTATTGTTTATTCTCCTAAAAATGAAATGCTAGAAAATTGCATTTTTTATTTATCATTTTATCCGAAGTGTGATTTTCTTTGTTTTCTTGGCTTAA
>CAZXWV010000038.1:1535-3310 GCA_964644735.1 Candidatus Woesearchaeota archaeon | reverse complement strand
ATTTTTTATTTATCATTTTATCCGAAGTGTGATTTTCTTTGTTTTCTTGGCTTAATGTGAAGTTTAGTCCTTCTCCATGACCGTTTGTGTTTAGTCATAGCTGAAGGATGAATTCTCTTCCCCATGCCAAATTTCCTGATTACTGCCCAAACAGGAGCCCATTTTGTCTGGCGCCCTTTCTTTGCAAGCCTTGCTTTTTTAATCGGATTTTTTATTCCCATTTTATTTAATTGCCTCTAAAAATTCTCTTCCTTTCTTAGTCAGCTGTCTTCCAGGCTTTTTGCCTCTCACTCCTTTAACAATTTTAGCAATTTCTGTGAACTCCGCCTGATCTGACTGTTGAAGTATTGTTCTTATTATCTTCCCACTGGCCTTTCTGAATTCCTCCGGCCTAACCCCACGGTTTTTTTTGCCCCCATATTTTGTTTTAAGCCTGCTTACTCCTATAATCCCTTTTTTGTAAATTTGCCTTAAAATACTGGCAGATCTTTTATACCAGAAATCTGGATCAGCTATTGGTCTTTCTTTCGAAGGGCCGGATTTAACTAATTGAGCCCATTCAGGCTGCTTGAATTCTGAGACTTTTTTTAAAGCTTCAGCTAATTTTAAATTATACTCTTGAGCATCAATATCATAAACTGCCATTTTTTATATTTTCAAAGCCATGCTTTACAGCATTAGATCAGTTTTGAATAAACTGTTTGACTTAAAAATTAAGGAGAAAAGGAGTTTATAAATATGTTGATTTCAGATGTTTCATAATTCTACCCCTTACTATTATATTCTTTAGAAATAAGTTAGTTATTATGCTCTCATAAAGTAAAAAACCGTATCGTCAGAATTTTTCTAAATGTCAAGAACTTTTTGATTGATAGTTTTTTATACTATTCATCATTAAATATATAATGGAAAGAGATGATTTGAATTATTTTGTTGATGCTATTCTTGGTTTGGTATTTCTAGGGGTTGCAATTACAGGAATTATTAAATTAAGGGTAGTTATGAATTATCTTGGATTGGAATGGAATGATCCTATTATGCAAACTTTCAGCAAAATTCATGATGCTGCCGGAGTAGTCTTAGTTATTTTTATATTAATTCATTTAATCCTTCATTGGCAATGGATTATTGAAAAGACAAGGAATCTCTTAAGTATTGAGAAAGATAAGAGTTAAATCTTATCTAATTTTTTTCGTTTCTGTCATTTCTCTAAGAAAATACTTTTTTTCACTTTCAACTTCTTTTATTCCTGCTTTTGCAAAAGACCACCTAAATAATCTATTGGAACTCTAGAATCTTTTACTTGTTTAAGAAAAGTACTATTTACATTATATAATTTAGATTCAAATATTTCAGCATCATCTTCAGATAAGTCTCTTAAAATTCCTCTTGTTAGATAGCAGTAATATTCTCCAACTAAGACATTATGTTCATCAGGAGTTTTTGATTCACAAATCTTTATTTTCCAATCATCATACAAAAATCTTTTTTGCTATTACCATTAATTAAGCAAGAAAGTATCTGTATCAATTATTGTCTTTAACTATACTTTATCTGA
This sequence comes from Candidatus Woesearchaeota archaeon, assembly GCA_964644735.1. Classification (GTDB taxonomy): domain Archaea; phylum Nanobdellota; class Nanobdellia; order Pacearchaeales; family GW2011-AR1; genus WAQV01. The sequence continues at coordinate 1,752 of CAZXWV010000038.1, read as the reverse complement.
CAGCTTTTCTCCATTTTTTCAGTATTATTGTAAACCCTATAATCTTTGCAGTATAATTTTTCCCCAACCTTTCCAAAATTTCTTCAGAATATTTTTTAACACTTTCCTTGCTGTCTCTGGCGCTTCTTAAAACAGAAATTTTTAAGTTTTGGTGATTTTTAAAATGATTTTTGATGCTCTCAATAAAATTATCTGTTATTCTCTGCTTTCCAAGCTG
>CAZXWV010000038.1:0-1435 GCA_964644735.1 Candidatus Woesearchaeota archaeon | reverse complement strand
TTTACTCCAAAGCTTCCAGTTCCCATCTCTTTTGTTTTATAGATATCTCTGCCTTTAAATTTATGCACTATTACATTTTGTTTGTTTGATTTCCATTCTCTGCTGTATTTTGCGCAGAATATTGCCGCATCTTTTATATCTTCTCTTTTAGGGCTACCTTTAATATTCACGAAAGGGCTTCCAGCAGATTCAGTATGAAAAACATCCTCATCCTTCCCTGCCTGTTTTATAATCTGCTCATTTGTTTCAGCATCTTTTCCTGCAAGAATTAATGTTCCTCTTTTTGTTATAATCCTCCTGAATTTAGCTTCTTTATTCATTAATAATATAATAAGAATGGATTTTTATTTCTTTCTCTCTTCTTCGATGAATATCAATATATTGTAGCAAGATTAAATCTTTAACTCATTACCCATTATTGCGTAGAGAGTTTAATCTATCTAATTATTTTAAGCATGGGATTTTCAGCAAGTTCAGGAATATTTCTCCCATTATACATAATGTTTCTTATTTCTTCTAAAATACCAGGATTAATAGTGTATATCAGTTTTCTTGAATCAACTCTACTTCTAAAATCAAATATTGCCCTCGCCAAGTATACAAAATTGTCAGATGCCCTGGAGATTGTTCTGGTGTCTAATGATGAATTTTTCATAGCATTGCCGATATAAACAGCATAATTGTATGACTCTTTCCCATATTCAATATAGGTTTCTAATCCTAATCTTGATTTTTTCTTTTTGGATAAAAATTCCGGGTAAAATCCGCAAAACCACAAATAAGAATCACCGATATCTTTAAACAAATTATATGCTTTGATTTTATCCTGCTTGAATATGGCATCAAATCTGACAGATTCAGCTCTTTCATCAAAGAAGAGGAAGAATTTTTCTGAATGCATAAAATCAGTCATTACACTTACTACATATCTTTTAAGCTCTCTGTCCGTTATCCTGTCTCTTAGATTGCTTTCAAAAAAAAGATTCAAATCTTCTTCGCTGATGGGTTTTAGGTCGCTCATAAAGGATTATATTTTAATTATTTTTAAATTATCTGCTCAGCCATTTATTGATAATTTTCAAACATCTTTTTTGGTTTGGCCAGGTTAATTTTTTCATGCTTTCTTCAAAACTTGCCCATTTATAATCAGAATGCTCTAATTTGTCTATTTTTATTTTTTCTTTTTTTATCTCGACCGCATAAAGGGAATAACTCTGCCCAATGATATTCTCTCTGTCTGAAACAGATTTGCCATATTTATATTTTCCAGAAATATTAAATTTTTTTATCTTTAATGGCATCATTCCACTCTCTTCTTTTATCTCCCTCTTTACCCCGTTAATAGCCCTTTCCCCTTTTTCTAAACCCCCTTTTGGGAATTCCCATCCTCTCCAGTGAAGTTTTCTTCTTAAAATCAGATATTCAATCTTGCCTT
>CAZXWV010000037.1:0-5067 GCA_964644735.1 Candidatus Woesearchaeota archaeon | reverse complement strand
GCTCTGGGAGCGGGAAAGTTCATAATGGAAAACCTTCTAATGTTTATATTTTTGCTAATGAAAAAAGTGTGAGAAGCCAAATTGCAAGGGAGATATTAAATTTTGTAAAAGAAGAGTATAATGGACTGCCTTTTTGTTCTAGATGGATTGTAAGGAAATTTGGGCATAAGGCTATTTTTGGATTAAAACAATTAGAGGATAATGGCAATATACATCATTTTCCAGAACTGGTTGAATCAGAAGGAAAAGTCAGCCAGGCAGAAAACACAATTTTAATTGAAAAAGATAAAGTGACGATATTAACTCAATGATTACTGTAAATTAACTATTTAACATATTGGGATAAAAGAAGTTTTCCGGCTAAGGAGCAAAATTTTGGCGAGGGGCGAGCCGAACACCGACCGTATATCCTATGTTATGTGCTATGAGCTGATAGGCGATAGCGCAGTGTGGTTCGAGTCGAAGGCAAGAAAGTTGGGAAAAGGCAATTACATTAATAATCTGATGATAGCAATCAAAGCAATAACGGCCCAAATGACATTAAGAAATCCAGGTTGATATGCTTTCTTTTTGAATGAAATATATACAATTCCAAGTGCACCTGTGCCATTTAAAATTTGATACAAAAATGTTGAAGGTGAAAGAAAATCAAAACTTAAAAGAGCATAAGCAAGCACAATTGCGCAGGTGCCATACCAACCAATGGATTCATCAATGATTTTCTGGTTCATAATATGTTGCATTAATGGTTGAAGTTTATAAAAATTGCCTTTTCCCGATAGCATTTAATGCTTCTTTAACGATAGTTAATAATTCTGTTTCATCAGAACTCTTTTTTACATATGATGCATTATGCTTAACAGCTTCTTCTCCAATGCCATTATCATCAGAAGTATAAAGAATAAAAGGAATTTTACCCTTATATTTATGATATTTTATTATATCGATTCCAGAAATTCCAGGAGGCATCTGATTGTCAACAATAACTAATTTAACATCTTCGATATTTTTTTCCAGCCTGCTAAGAAGTTTTTCTCCGCTTTCAAAAGTTTCTATATTATACTCAGGGATTTCTTCATTAAGGATAATTTTAACAAATTCCCTTAAAGTTTCGCAATCATCTGCAAATAAAACTGAACCTACCTTGGACATAGGAGATAATAGAAATAACTATTTAAAAATATTTATGGACTGATTATCCAAGATAGCTTCCTTCTTGTGGAATGGCTGCCTTTGCAGATTTGAGATAGTTTTCTTCAATCTTTTTATAGACCTCAATATTTGGCTTGCTTACGCTTGGTTTAACTTTAGTTAATGCCTCATCAAAATGCTTCTTCTTAACTTGTTTGGCATCAATGGACTCCCTTAAAGCAAGCATCGCCGCCTCTCTTGCTAATCCCTCTAAATCAGCTCCTGTATATCCTATTGTTTTTTTAGCAAGCTCTTTAATTTCTACATCTTTTGCTAATGGCATATTTTTTGTGTGGGTGTTTAATATTTCTAATCTTTCTTCTTCTTCAGGAGCACTAACAAGAAGAATTTTATCAAATCTTCCAGGCCTTAAAATTGCAGTGTCAAGCATGTCTGGCCTGTTCGTTGCCCCAATAATCAAGACATCATTTAAATCTTCAAGCCCGTCCATTTCTGTCAATAGCTGATTCAATACCCTTTCAGTGACTTTAGTTCCTACATCTTGACCCCTCTTTCCTGCCAGAGAGTCAATTTCATCAAAAAATACGACACATGGGGCAACCTGCCTTGCCCTCTCAAAAATTTTCCTCACTCCTTCTTCTGATTTACCAACCCACATGCTCAGCAAACTCGGACCTTTAACATTAATAAAATTAGCCTCTGATTCTTTTGCAACTGCTTTTGCAAGAAGGGTTTTTCCTGTTCCAGGAGGCCCATAAAGTAAAATCCCTCTCGATGGCCTTATACCCATTCTCTTGAAACTATCCTGATATTTCATCGGCCATTCAACTGCTTCTTTTAATTCTTGTTTGACCTTGTTCAATCCTCCGACATCTCCCCAGCTAATGTTTGGAGTCTCAACCAAGACTTCTCTCATAGCAGAAGGCCTTACAACTTTCAGAGCATCCATAAAATCATAATGGTTAATTATTAATTTTTCCAAAATTTCCTGAGGAATCTGCTCGTCACTGTCTAAATTTATTTTTGGAAGCAATTTTCTTAGAACACTCATTGCAGCTTCTTTTGCTAAAGCTTCAAGGTCTGCTCCTACAAATCCATGAGTTAAAGATGCAAGTTCTTCCAGGTTAACATTTTTTGTTAAAGGCATACCTCTTGTATGGATTTTTAAAATAGTAAGCCTCCCTTCTTTGCTGGGAACATTAATTTCTATTTCCCTGTCAAATCTTCCCGGCCTTCTTAAAGCAGGGTCAATAGCATTAACCCTGTTAGTTGCCCCAATAACTATCACCTTTCCACGGGATTTAAGGCCGTCCATCATTGTAAGAATCTGTGAAACAACTCTTCTTTCAACTTCTCCATGAACCTCTTCCCTTTTTGGAGCGATGGCATCTAGCTCATCAATAAAAATAATAGTTGGAGCTGTTTTTTCCGCCTCTTCAAAAATATCCCTTATCTTTTTCTCACTCTCACCGTAGAATTTTGACATTATTTCAGGCCCATTAAGCAAAATAAAATTAGCTTCTGATTCATTTGCAACTGCTTTTGCAAGAAGGGTTTTTCCTGTTCCAGGAGGCCCATGCAGCAAAACTCCTTTTGGCGGTTCTATTCCCAATCTCTGAAAGATTTCAGGACGCTTCATTGGAATTTCCACCATCTCTCTTATTTTTTTTATCTCATCCTTTAACCCTCCAATATCTTCGTAAGTAATCTCTGGAAGTTTTTCTTCGGTTATATCAACAGCTTTAGGATTTAATGTCACTTCAGTATTTTCAGTTATAATTACCGGCTGGCTTGGGTTTGTAGTGACGACAACAAATCTTATTTGAGTGACTCTTCCTCCCAGCTGCCCAAATCCCATCCCTTCAAAGATTTCATTTAAATTACCAAAAATATCATTCATATCCCCAAGCTCTTCTGACATCAAATCTCTTCTTCTTTGAACCCCTCCTAAAACCACAACATCTCCTTTCACTATACTTCTTCCTAAAAGGCCTCTTCTTAAACTTTCTGGATCTCCTTGGACCATAATCCCTTTTTGTGCAGGGGCAATCATTATTTTTTTTGCTTCTTTAACATCTGCTTTAGAAACTTTAACAATATCTCCGATGCCTGTCTTGGAGTTTTTTCTTAGAATACCGTCAATTCTTATTATGCCTTCACCAACATCTGCAGGATATGCCCTGTCAGCAATTGCAACTGTTTCTCTATTACCTTTAATTAAAATAACATCTCCTCTTCTTATTCCAAGCTCCCTCATTATTTCAGCATCTATCCTAGCAATTCCTTTGTATGCATCGTCCTGCAATGCTTCAACAACTTTTAACTGGATATCTTGTTTTGCCATTTTATCTTTTTCTGTTAGTTGCTTGATTAAAATTTAATGATAACTTACCCATATCTTCAAAGCATAATCTTACCATGTCATTCATAATCTTTCTCTGCTCTTCCATAAATGAGACGATTTCTTTAGGGATAGAGACTGCATAGCTATTGCCAACAAGTCTCATCTTTACTGTAAATTCTTTATTCCTCAAATTTATAAATCTATGGTACTCCTGCTCGTCAACAGGGTGAACGATTCTTTCATTGCATTCTGGGCAAACCATCAGTCTGATTAAGAATCCATTTTTTGACATGTTTGCCTTTTCCATTTTTGAGTCGCATTTCTTGCAAAGAATTTTATTGTCAAATATATCTGCCATTTTGATTAAGTATGAAGCCGTACAATGCGTACGGCTTAGGGGATAAAAGAAGGTTATTAAGTATAACCTTTATCAAAAACTTCCTGTATTTTACTATCAGGGAAGTTTTGTATTAGGTGTGTATACCTAATGTGTATACATAAGATGTATACTATATAAATGTTTTGATTATTGTGATTATTAATCTGTAAAACAATTTAAAAACACTTTTTTCTTTTCTCTAACATGGAATTAAAAGAAGGTATCAAGAAATTTTTTGGAAAGTCCTGGTTTTTGTTATGGAAAGACGACAGCTTTAAAGGATGGATATTCTCAATATTATTCCTGTTCATATTCATTAAGTTCATTTTTTTCCCGGCATTAAGTCTGGTGACAGGAACTTCTTTGCCTCTGGCGATTGTAGAATCATGCAGCATGTATCATAAAGGAAATATTCTATCTGATTATAATGAATGGTGGCAGAATCATAACTTAAAATATTCTGAATTCAACATAACAAAAGAGCAGTTTGAGTGGTTTAAATTCAAAGATGGATTTAACAAAGGGGATATATTAGTTATAATTGGCGCAAAATCAGAAAAACTAAAAGTAGGAGATGTGATTATATTTGAGGCAGGAAAAAGAAATCCTATAATCCATAGAATAATAAATATAGAATTTTATGATGGAGAATATATCTTTTCTACAATTGGAGATAATAACAATGGCCAGTTAGAATCTGAAAAATATATAAAATCATCCCAGTTGATTGGCAAGGCGGTTTTTAAACCTGCCCCTTATCTTGGCTGGACAAAATTAATTTTCTTTGAATATAAAAAATCTGCTCAAGAAAGAGGATTTTGCTCTGAAAATTAAAAAAGAAAGATTTTTAAATAAATTTGTTTAGAGTTAAGAATATGGAATTCTGCCCAAAATGCGGTGCGGTCCTTGTACAAAAGATTAAAAATGACGGATGCCCTAGATGCAACTATTCTGCAAAAGGAAAGATAAAAGTAAAGACTTCTGAAAAGATAGATGGAAAACATGAGATTGCTGTAGTCTCAGCAAAAGAGCAGTCTGCACACCCTATTGTTGAAGAGAAATGCAAGGAATGCAAAAACGAAAAAGCATATTTCTGGACAATTCAGACAAGATCTGGAGACGAAGCAGAAACAAAATTCTTCAAGTGTACAAAATGTGAATATACCTGGAGACAATATAAATAAACATTTTT
>CAZXWV010000036.1:0-5144 GCA_964644735.1 Candidatus Woesearchaeota archaeon | reverse complement strand
AATTGTGAATACCCAAAAAGGTTTTGGAACTTTAATTTCTGGATGATGGTTGTATATTATATTTTTTCTTTTGAAGTAATCAGCAATTTTTTCTTCTGCTTTTGAATCATAGTTATTCTTTTTGTATGGTGATATAATTTTATATCTTCTAACGGATTCATTCCAAAAGTTGAATAAGGAGAATACAATCATTATGACGGCTATAATACGAAGTGTTTCAAATGATTCATCAGGCTTAACAAAAAAAAGAAAAAATCCTACTACAATAAATAATATTGAGATTGTTTGTTTGGTTGAAAACCAATTCTTAAACTTCATATATCCTTATGTTCTTATGATCCATAATAAACTTTTCGTTTTTTATTGCCCCTTCAATTTTTAGCCCTTTCTCCCAATTAAAACTAAATCGCTGTTAGTTGCCCACGAATACTTGGAGCGACCGAGAGCCGTAACTAAGTGGAGGCTCGGAGGAGTTGCCCCGAAGCGTGCAATCTAGTAAACTTATTAAAGAACAAGAACTATTTTGGATATATGGTGAACAAGAAATTCAAGTTTCTCCCACATACTGCAGATATCAAATTCCAGGCTTTTGGAAAAAGTCTAGAGGAGGTTTTTGAGAATTCTGCACTCGCAATGTTCAATTCAATGCATGAAGGAAAGATAAAAGAAACTAAAATTTTAAACATAAAAATTGATGGAAATGATTTTGAAAATTTGCTGTATAATTTTTTAGAGGAATTATTATTCTTGTTTGACACCGAGGGTTTTTTTCTGTCTAAAATAAAAAATATCAAAATTGACAAAAATAAAATGACGTTAGAAGCTGAGATTTCAGGGGATAATGCAGAGCAGTATGAGATTCATATAGATGTAAAAGCTGTTACATACAATGACATTTTTGTCAAGAAAGAAAATGATAAATGGGTCGCTCAGATTGTTCTGGATGTTTAGTTAGATTTAAATAAATTGTTACCAACTGTTGATTATGAAGATAAAAAAAATATCAAAGAGTATTTATGAAATCCAAAAGGAAGGGTGCATGAATGTTCCAGCAATAATCTATGCGTCTGAAGATATTCTTGAACAGATTAAACAGGATAAAACCCTTGAGCAGGTAAAAAATGTTGCATGCCTGCCGGGAATTATCAAAGCATCTATCGGGCTTCCAGATGCCCATCAAGGTTATGGTTTTAGTATTGGCGGAGTTGCTGCTTTTGACTTAGATGAAGGAATAATCTCTCCTGGGGGAGTTGGGTATGACATTAACTGCGGGGTAAGGTTGTTAAAAACAAATCTGTCAAAAAAAGAGATTCTCAAAATACAGGAAAAAGTTGTTGAAGCTCTTTTTAGGAAGATTCCGTCTGGAGTTGGAAGAGGAAGCAAATTCCAGGTTACAAAAAGGGAATTCACGAAAATATTGGAAGAGGGCTCAAAGTATATTATAGAAAAAGGATATGGGGTTAAAGAAGACTATCTAAATACAGAAGAGGAGGGATGCATGAAAGAGGCAGATGCCGGCAAAGTTTCAGAAAGAGCAATAAAAAGAGGGATTGGGCAATTGGGAACTCTTGGAGCAGGAAATCATTTTTTAGAAGTGCAGTATGTTGACGAGGTTTATGATGAAAAAGCTGCTGATGTTTTTGGGTTAAAAAAAGAGCAAGTTGTTATTATGATTCATTGCGGTTCTCGAGGGCTTGGGCATCAGGTAGCTTCAGATTATATAAAAGAGATGGAGAAAAAATACGGATTTAAGAATCTCCCGGACAGAGAGTTAATCTGTGCTCCAATAAAAAGCAAACTTGGAGAGGATTATTTTGAGGCGATGGCTGCTGCTGCGAATTTTGCTTTTGCAAACAGGCAGCTGATAACTCACTGGGTAAGAGAAGAGATGAAATTTCTTTTTCCAAATGTTAAGATAGATGTTGTTTATGACATTGGGCATAATCTTGCAAAGTTTGAGGAACATATTATTGAAGGAAAAGAAAAAACAATTTGCGTTCATAGAAAAGGGGCTACAAGAAGCTTCTGGCCTGGAAGAAAAGAGATTCCTGAAAATTATAGAAAAATAGGGCAGCCGGTGCTTATTCCCGGAAGCATGGGAACAGCCTCTTATTTGCTGGTTGGTTCAAAAAAAGCAGAAGAATTAAGTTTTGGCAGCACTGTCCATGGGGCAGGGAGGGTTATGTCAAGGCACCAGGCATTAAAACAAAAAAAAGGGGAAGAAGTAAAAGAAGAGCTTCATAAAAAAAATATTGAAGTCAAATCAGGGAGCATGAAAGGACTTGCCGAAGAAATGCCTGGAGCATACAAAGATATTGACGAGGTTGTTAATGTTGTTGATGAGCTAGGGATAAGCAAAAAAATTGCCAGATTAAAACCTTTGGTAGTTATTAAAGGATGAGGGACACCAAGGTTCCCCTTACAATAACCCCTCCTTTCAAATTAGAATACCAAAGTATTTTTAAATACTAATTTCCATTAATAGTTATAAAAAATGAGGCTAAAAAGAAATTTAACATTGATAGTATTTTCATTTCTGTTGATTATATCAATAGGATTGATTTCTGCTGACAGTTGTACAATAACAGAGAGAGCTTCTTGTGTTAATCCTAACAAGATTGTAATGGGATTGTCTTCTACTGCAAATGCTCACGGAGAGTTAGCTGCACAAAATAATTTTAATTATGTTTTATGCTGTGATTTTGGAGCAGGAAATACTACTTGTGATGGGACAAATAAAATTATTGGATTATCTTCTTCAACAAATGCACATGCAGAAACTCGTGAAGGAACTGCTTATACTGTTGCAGATGTTTGTTATGAAAATTTAATTTGTGCAAGTGCGTCCAATAGTTGTGATGCGAGCTATAATGTTTCAATGAATCTCTCATTATCAGGAGCAACAAATGCGCACATAGGAGGATTTAATGACTATAATACAAAAATCTGCTGTGGGTATCAGGCAGTAACTCCGACATGCACTCCTGGAAATGGGTGCGTTGAAGGATGTGCCCCTGCAGACCCAGACTGCCCTATTGTTACAACTCCAAACGCTTACTGGTCTTCAGATGGAACTGCAGGTATAATTAATTTAAATGTGCTTCCAGGAGCAACTAAAGTTTACATGGTTTTATTAAATAGCGGATTATTGCAGGGTGCATCAATTAGTTTTGAAATTTATGAAGATGATGCTACTGACCAGCTAATAAGAACAATAATCGGAACTGTTGGAATTAATGGAACTGCTAATCTTGAATGGCAGATTAGCCAGGCTGATATAGACAAGGCTATGGAAGGGGAATTTGGAGGAATTGATGGAATTTACTTTAAGGCAAAAAATGGAACTAGTGTAATTACCCAAAGTGGGGAGTTAAATATTTCTTTAACCTCATCAGCTGCTTGCTCTGGAATAACGCTCTGTGGTAGTTATGACACTCAAACTGCGTGTCAAGCTGACGCTAATACCTGCCAGATAGCAAAAGATAGTTCTAACTGCAACACTGGAGATTGCTCATGCACCTGGAATGCAACAAATGGATGTATGCTTACTGTTAATCAAATAATAAGTGACCCTAATGGAGATATTGACGGTGACGGCATAATCAATCTGCATGACCCTGATGCTGATGGTGATGGAGTTATGAATTCCCCTTGGCAAAATGTTGACCCTAATGGAGATATTGATGGAGATGGGATATTGAATATAAATGATGATGATATGGATGGGGATGGGATACTTAATGGGCATGACCCTGATGCTGATGGTGATGGAGTTATGGAGCAATCCTGGGCATTAACTATACTTCCTTATGATGATATGGATGGGGATGGGATATTGAATATAAATGACAGCGATATAGACGGAGACAGTATTCTTAATGGATATGATGCATATATTGGAACTGAGTTTATTTCAGAAAATCTGATATCATTAGGAACATGCAATTATCTAGAAGATACAGCAGACGACTGTGAGGATGGGTATCTTGAGTATTCCTGGAAAGCTAACTGGAAATGGGATTCTGACAATATCTTAACTCTTTCTTACAGCGGACAGGAAGGATATATTCAAACACTTGAAGATGGGACATGGCATTATGACCCTCAAGGGTTATCAGTATCATGCAAAGATGGGAGCAATCCTGGAATTCCATGCCCTTCACGAGTTAACCTTCCGTTTTTTGGAGTTTATAGCTTACTCATCTCCATACTATCAATTGCATTAATTTATGCTATTTTAATTTTAAAGAGAAAAAGTGCATTAACTCATTCATGTAAGAAAAGAAAATGAAAATTAAAACTCTTGTTATTATACTCTTATTTGTAAATATCTTCTCTTTTGTTTCTGCAAGCTTTAATGTCAGCAAAAATGTATCGCACTCAATTGAAACATCTTACTCTCCTGGGAGCAATATAAGAGGATGGATAAATATAAGTTTAAGCAATGAGCTGGCAAATTCAACAATTACTGATTCTTTTGGTAATTCAATAAGCTTAATTGAGCTGATTGAGTTAAATGAGCTTATGGGATATATCACATGCACTCCAGAAAGCTGTGAATCCCATTATTCAGCAACCAATACAGGAAAAGAAACAAAAATTATTGAGTTAGAAACTGGTGAGCCTGCTATTTTTGGATTTAAATTTGAAGGTGATATTGCCCAAGTAAATTCAGTAAATTTTACACTTGACAGCACTGCTCCGGCATGGTGCTATAATCAATTAAAGATTGATTATCTAAATGATGAAATAATTGATGACGGAAATACTAAATCATCCAATGAGCTCTGCGAACAGCACCTAAAATTCGGATGTTTTAACAATAGTGAAAATTTTCAGGGTTTTCAGGAAATCTCTCTGGATACTATCCCTTTCTGCCAGAAGATAGAATTAACTGAATCTCCTGGATTTAAAATAGGGGCATGGGTAAAAAATAAAACTGGTTACAAGAAAATAACCATGGAATTATATGATAAAGATGGGAATAGCATTGAGAACGGAAAATCCTGCCAATTAAATACCAGTTTAATAACCAGCAACTGGGGTATGGCGTCATGCAATATTGATTATCTAGTTAGAGAGAGTGATTATTATTATGTTTGTATTTATGCTGATGAGAGAGTTGGAGATTACAAGGTAAAAGG
>CAZXWV010000035.1:0-5308 GCA_964644735.1 Candidatus Woesearchaeota archaeon | reverse complement strand
GAAGAAAAGAAATACGAGAGCATAATAGAGATTGTAAGAGGAGAGCAGGGAAGTTTTGAAATAGAGGTCAGCAATAAATACATCAATGCAACACTGGAAAATTTAGTTCTTGAGATAGATGGGTTCTTGAAGCAGTACATAACAATCTCGCCATTAATTATAGACAAGCTGAGATACAATGAAACGCAGAAGTTTAAGGTAATTCTTAATGCTCCTTCTTACAAGGATTATGAGGAATATGACATAAAAGCAACTGTAAAAGGAAAATTAGTAAGGCCTGCTTCAACTATGGACTATAAAGAAACCCATAATCTAAAATTGATTATTCAGGAAGTCGGCAGAGATGATGCGAGAAATGCGCTGGCTGAAGCAGAAATAGCAATAGAAAAGATGAGGCAAAAAGGGTTTAATGCAGACAAAGCTATAAAATTATTAGAGCAGCTCAATCAAAAATTTGAAAACAGGAAAAACAAAGAGGTTATAGAACTGGCGGATAAGATTAAAGAGATTCAGGAAAAATCATTTAAAGCAGATGACTTGATAAATAAAATAAAAAATGTCCTGAATGACCCAAGGCAGATAGTTCTTCTTACTGGAAAAGCTTCAGAAGAGTTTGATGATGGGGAAGAGGGATTTTCTTATCAGTCCATAACAGGAAAAGCGATATTTGGAAGCAAGTCAGCTGAGAAGATATTGGCGCTTGCAGAAATAGCATTTGGAAGAGGGGATTATGAGCTTGCTTTGGAAAGAGCAGAATCAGCCAGGACATTATTGGTACTTGAGAGAAAAGGAAACTTCCAGCTCTTCATTTATTTGTACTGGCATTTAATCTTAATTGCAATAATTCTTTTCTCAGCAGCAGGAATTATCGGATATAGAAAACATCAGCAGCTGACTTTAACAGAAAGAATAACTGACTTGAATAGTGAGGAGAACAATTCAGAAAAACTGATAATTAAAAACCAGCAGGATTATTTCTCAGGGAAGATAAGCTCAAGAGATTACAACATTACAGCAAGCCAGCATGAGAATAAAATAGCCGAAATAAAAAAGACAAGATTGGATTTGAGAAATGAGAGAGTCAGGAGATTAAAAATAGAAAAAACATTAGGGGATTTAAACAATGAGAAAAACCAGGTTGAGTCAGAGATTAAAAAATTGCAGGCAGATTATTATGTAAATAAAAAGATATCTGGGGATGAATATAAAATCCAGTTTAAGGTACTGAATGACCGGCTTTCAGAGATAGAAGGAGAGAGAGCAACAATTGCAATCATGAGGCATAAAAAAGATGGGAAATCAACTGAAAAATCCCCAACATCAATAACTCAAAATAATAATAAGTTTTCTAGGCATAATCTAATAATAAATGGGAAGCATAGGCCAGAAATAAAAGAAAAGAGAGGATTGAAAGGCATTAAGGAAAAATTTGTCAAATACTTCAGCAATCTATTCTGGAAAATTAATCACAAGCAAAATAAAAGAGGAATTGTTTTAATAGACAATAGTGTAATAGAGCTTATTAAGAAAGAAGTGAAAGGAAAGGATTGCAGAGGAAAATGGATAAATCTAACTCAAAAAAAAAATGAGAAAGAGGTGAAAAGATGAGGGGGGAATATAAAGTGATACTTGCAGTCAGTATTTTGACATTGCTGATATTTTATACAGCTTTTAACTTAAGCCCAAAAAGAATGACTGGAATGGATATTCAAGATATTCAAGAGATAGCAGCCAGCAATAATTCTAATGATGACATAATTGTTGAAAAAGAGAAAATAACCCCACAGGAAGCAGAGAATGAAATAATCAAGAGCATGGAAATAATAAGTGAGATGCAGGAAAATAATTTTTCTTTAGCTTATGTGAATGATATTTTATTGGAAGCTAACAGGGTTTTTGAGCAGGCAAGATATGCAGAGATTTTAAGAAGTGGTTTATCCTCTGAGGAAGAAAAAAATGAGGCAAGGAAATTCCTCGCTTTGGTGAATTGGAGAGATATCTATTATGAAGAGGTTTTAATTTATACAGAGAAAATAAAAGAAAGAAGAGAGAGGGCATTTTTAATATATGACTCTATTTTTATTTTGGAGAAAAGAATAAATGATTATCCGGAAGCAGATATGGGCGAATCATTAAATCTGCTGAAGCAGGCGCAGGATAGTTTTTATGAAGACAGGTATGATGACGCTGAATTATTTTTGGAAGAAGCAACAGTTGAATTAGAATCAAAGATTTTGGAGGCTTCAACTATCAGCGGATTAAAGAGAGGAACTCAAGGATTTATAGGAAGAAACTGGCCATCTATCCTGCTGTTTTTATTGATATTAGGAGCAATAGGATTTGTTATAACTAAAAGAGTTAGAAGAGAGCTTCTCAGAAAGAAGATAGAAAAAATGAAAGCAGAAAAAGATGCGTTTACTGATTTGATGAAAAAAGCCCAGATAGCCAGATTTAAGGAAAACAAGATATCAGGCATTGTTTATAATATAAGAATGAATAATTATACAAAAAAGTTAAATCAGATAAATGAAGAGCTTCCTGTTTTAGAAAAAAAATTGCGTGAAGATGAAAAAAATTGACATGAATGGATATGGGAATTCAGCATATTCTAAAGCAAAAGATGAAATTTTTCAGGAGTTAAAGAGCTCTGAAAATGGTTTAACAGAAAAAGAAGCGGAAAAAAGATTAAAAGATTATGGATTTAATGAATTAAAGGAAATTTTGCATATATCTCCGCTAAAAATTCTTTTAAGGCAGATTAAAAAAAATTTTATTGTTTATTTATTGTTTGCAGCAATGTTTATCTCTTTTTTTGTTGGTAAATCTGTTACAGCATATACTATCTTGGCAGTTATAACCATTATAATAAGTGTTGGATTTTTTCAGGAATATAAGGCTGAAAAAGCAATTGCTGCTTTAAAAAAGATGATTATACCCATATCAATTGCTATAAGAGAGGGTAAAGAAATTGAGATCCCTTCAAGAGAACTTGTTCCTGAAGACATTGTTATTTTAAGAACAGGAGAAAAAATTCCTGCAGACTGTATTATTCTAGAAGCAAAGGAATTAAGAGTCAATGAGGCAGTTTTGACTGGTGAGTCTCAAGAAATTAAAAAGTTTGAGCCAAAAAATGAAAAAGACTGCAAAGAAGAAAACCAGATATTTATGGGGACTCTTATTGTTAATGGAAGATGCATTGCTAAAGTTATTCATACGGGAATGAATACTGAATTTGGAAAAATAGCTGGGATGATTTCAACTGCTGAAAAAGAATTGCCTTTGCAAAAAAAAGTAAACGACATAGCTAAATATATGGTGTCTATTGCGCTTACTGTTTCTATATTAACAGGAGCTGTTATGCTAATAAGAAATGCTCCTCTTTCTTATGAATTATTTACTGAGGTCTTAATAGTGGTAATTGCTTTATCTGTTTCTGCGTTCCCTGAAGGATTTCCAGTGGTGCTAATATCTACTCTTGCTTCTGGGGTATATAGAATGGCTCAAAAAAATGCAATAGTTAATAGAATGTCAATAATTGAAACACTTGGGGAAACTACTGTTATTTGTTCTGATAAAACAGGAACTATCACAACCGGTGAAATGACAGCAAAAAAGATATTTTGTGACAATAAGGTTTTTGAGATAACTGGAGCAGGTTATGAAGCTACTGGAGATTTTTTGTTAAATGGCAAAAAAATAGACCTTAAAAAAAATAATTCTTTAAAACTTCTTTTAAAAGCAGGAGTTTTATGCAATGATTCTAAAATTGAGAGAAAGGGGACAGATAGAGAGTATATTACTAAAGGAGCTCCTACTGAGGCGGCATTATTAATTGCTTCTGCGAAAGCAGGAATATTCAAAGAGGACTTGACTTTTATAAGAAAAGAAGAGATTCCATTTAGTTCTGAAAGAAAAATTATGTCTGTAGCATGCAAAGAAAAAAATGAGAATTATATTTATTCGAAAGGAGCTTTAGAAGTTTTATTAAAAAATTGCAAATTTATTCAAAAAGAAGATGGTATTTTTACGCTTCTTGAACGAGACAGGAAACTTATAATGAAAATTAACAAAGAATTAACTTCTAAATCATTTAGGACACTAGCCATTGCTTATAAAAAAGTCAAATCATTAAACAAGGATCATTTTGAAGAAGAGCTTGTTTTTATTGGATTAGTTGGAATGGAAGATCCTCCAAGAGAAGAAGTAAAAGAGGCACTAGAAATTTGTTATACTGCTGGAATAACTGTAAAAATGATTACCGGAGATAATAAAGAAACTGCAATTGCTATTGCAAAACAAATAAATCTTAATAAAGGAAGTATAATAGAAGGTGAAGAATTGGACAAATTTACTGATAATGAATTAGTAAATATTGTAAGAAATGCAGTTATTTTTGCAAGAGTTAGATCTGACCATAAATTAAGAATCGTAAGAGCATTAAAAGAAAATGGAGAGATAGTAACAATGACTGGCGATGGTGTAAATGATGCTCCTGCATTAAAAGAAGCGCATATAGGGGTTGCAATGGGTATTGGCGGAACAGATGTAACAAGAGAGGTAGCAGACTTAACCTTAAAGGATAATAATTTTGTTACAATAGTATCTGCAGTAAAAGAAGGGAGAACAATTTTTAATAATATACAAAAATTTGTTACCTATCAGCTTTCTTGCAACTACGCTGAATTATTTATCATTTTTCTTGGAATTTTATTAGGATTGCCTTTGCCTTTGCTTGCTTTGCAAATACTATTTATGAATCTTGTTACAGATAATCTTCCTGCAATCACTTTGGGGTTTAATCCATCTTCTCAAGATGTTATGGCCACAAAACCTCGAAAAAAAGCCTATATCTTGAACAAAAAACTAATTTCTTTAATTATAATTGCTGGGACTATAATGGGGCTCGTTACTCTTGGGGTGTTCTACTTTACTCTTAATATCCTAAAACAAGAACTTGTTACAGCTAGAACAACTGCCTTAGTAACTCTTATATTTTTTGAGATAGCAAATGCTTTTAATTTTAGGTCCTTTAGAAAAAGAGTTCTTAATCGTTCTCTTTTTGTAAATAAATACTTATTTTATGCTTCAGCAATTTCTATATTAGCTACTTTAGTTATTATTTATTCTCCATTAAATAAAATATTTGAAACTGCTCCGATAGGATTATTTAACTTCTTGTTGGCTTTTGTGGCATCCCTGTCTATAATTCTTGTTTTTGATATTTTGAAAGTAGTAAAAGGTGGCTTAAACAAAGAAAGGGGGATTGAAGTTAAGAATTAAAAAATGTGGTTTTCGCAATGCATTTCTG
>CAZXWV010000034.1:0-5520 GCA_964644735.1 Candidatus Woesearchaeota archaeon | reverse complement strand
ACCTTACTGGAAATAAATTTATTACCTTGCCAATAACATTAACTTTTTTCATTCCCGGTAAAAGCTCATTTATTTTTAATCTTTCATTGTCAAAAGAAATCCCCAATTCAGCAGCAATAATTTGTGCAGCTCCTTCAGGGCTGATTAATCCTGAGAGTTTTGCTCTTTTGGCCTCAACTCTCCTTTCTATTTCATCTTTTTCTAACCCAGAAGCTTTGGAAATTTTTTCTAAAATCCGCAGATAATTTCCATTAGTCATATACCCAAAAATAAACAACCCTATTTAAGCATTATGATGCTTATCTACTTTAACAAATTTTATAAACCAGGTTAATCAAAATCAGATATGGGAATAACTGGAATCAAGATAAAAATAATGCCTAACTCTCCAAATACAGATTTAGAGAAAATAAAAAAGAAAGCAAAGTCAATTATTGAGGAAAAAGGCGGGAAAAATAGAGAATATGAAGAGGAGCCGGTGGCTTTTGGATTAAAGGCAGTAATTGCATTCTTTGAATGGCCGGAAGAAAAAGAACTTTATGAAGTTGAAGAATCTCTTAAAAAAATAGAAAATGTCAGCTCTATTCAGGTAATAGACATGAGAAGACTCATTGTATAACAACCCAAAAGTTCTAAGCAAACCACTCATTTTAATGGGGAAAATTCAAGGACTTTTGGAGACAGAATTTCTGTATAATAAAATATATTAATGACTATTCTCTAAATATTCTATGTTAACTCAAGAACAGATAAAAAGTATAAAGAAACAGCTCATTGATCAAATAGATTCAACTTTTCCTGAGGGTAAAAGAGCTAATGCTAAAAAACAAATTGAAATTATGAATTCTGAAGAGCTTGAGAAATTCTTAAAACAAAATAAGTTAATCAAAACATCTGCGGAATTTTCTGAAAATGATATTCAACAATGTATTTTTTGCTCAATAATCTCTGGAAATATCCATTCTTATAAAATAGATGAAAACAATGATGCACTAGTTGTATTAGAGATAAACCCAATTTCGAGCGGGCATTTGATTGTTATTCCAAAAGAGCATATTTCCTCAAGCGAAAAAATGCCTAAGGCAATATTTTCTCTGGCAAAGAAAATCGCGAAAAAACTGAAAACAAAATTCAAACCTAAAGATGTGGCAATTGTTTCTTCTAATTTATTCGGACATGAGATGATGAATGTTTTTCCAGTTTATGAAAATGAAAACATAAATTCTCAAAGACAACAAGCAAAGCCAGAAGAACTTGAAAGATTGCAGAAATTGTTAGCAAAAAAGAAAAAAGAAAAAATTGCCAGAAAACCTAAATTAGAAAAAGTAGATGGAAAATTATGGCTACCAAAAAGAATCCCATAAAAGAGGGATATGATTCAAAGCGATTAACACAGATAAAACTAAAAAGCTGATTAAAAAAACAGGAATGAAAGGAATTCCCTGTCTTATTTTAATATTTTTATACCTTTTTTTAATTTCTTTAATCTGGCTTTTAGTCAATCCATCCCATTTTGCCTTTATCAATTTTTTTCCGACTTTAACATCTTTATAGAGCCAGTCTCCTTCTGTCAATTTAGCTGAATGAATATTCTTAATCATACATGCTTCATCAACTGCCTTAGCATATAAATAAAAATAAGGGAAGAGAAAAATAAACAATCCTAAAAAGAAAAAGATGCTCTCAAAAAGTCCGATAATCATAAAAACAATCCCAGAAAACACTATAATATAAACTAATCTCCTTATCTTGTTTAATTGATTATAAAATTCTCCTTTAAAATTATTAAAATTTTTTAAAGCTAAATAAAAGCTGAAAATCAGCCCATAACATATTCCAACAAGCAAAAACAATATGAAGAATACTGCAAATATTTTTAAATTATCCAGAAAACTGAGTGATATTGGCAAAACTGCTCCTAATGCAATCATTAATTTTGCATCTCCTCCAGCAAATATCCTCCCATAATAAAAAATATTACCTATAATAAAAAAAATTCCAAGTCCAATCAATCCATGGTAAAAAAAATTAAAACCCCCTCCTGATTCAAAAGAAAACAATGAGTAAATAAGCCTGAATCCTAAAGCAAAAACTATCAATGAAAAATTAAGCCAGTTTGCAACTTCCCTTGACTTTATGTCCTGCAATGTTGCAAAAATAATCCAGATTAACACTAAGCTAAATAAAAAAATTACCTCATACATAAGATGGAAAATAAAAAGGTATTTATAAAACTATTTTGATTTTTCATTTCTATCCATTAAATACCCGTAGTTCTTTGCTTTCCTCCGGCACGATAAGGATATTTTTTCCTCTCTCTCTTTTTATCCTTTCCTTTTCTTCTTTTTTGAGGAATAGCATAATCCATAATTAATAATATTGAAGGTTATTTATAATTTTGAATAGAGATTATTTCCTAATGCAGCACCAGTTAGTTGTTCCGTCAGCATCACTTGCCAATTCAGATAAATCATATTCTGAAGCAAGGCAATTTGTTGCAGTAAGCAATCCTTTTTTGTCATTTATAGACAGCCCTTCGCATTCTTTTGTACTGTCAAGATAAGGACAGGTAGCAACTCCATAATCTTTAAAATTAGTAACTGTAGAAAAAATTGCACAAGTAGCCTTGATTTTATTTATCCCATCATTTAAATCTCTCATTTTTGTAGAATAGTCATAGATGCTATTAACAGAGCATGCAGACCCACACTGATTCACAATTGTATTAACATTGTCTTTTGAAAGCCATGGGGCAATATTACCCCATCCAACAGCAAATCCCACTATTAATATAACAAGAACAACAACTGCAAGAACAATTAATACAATCGCATTAATGCTCATTCCCTGCCCCCTTTTATTTGTATAAATCATACACTTTCTTTAAGAGAATTTTGTTTAAAAATGTTTTCTTTATCAAAAACTTCCTGTATTTTACTTTCAGAGAAGTTTTTTGAATATAGAATAGAAATCTTTTAGTTAGTTTGCCAATAATGCATAATTAAAGTTAATCCAAATAATATTTTGCAGAAAAAGTTTCTTCTTTCTTTTCAGAATATCTTGCTTCAACATAAATATTCCCATTGGATTCTCCAATATTAAAATTTTTTTTAGAATCTGAATATTTTTTATTTAAATCATCTATGATTGTTGCAGGATCTCCAAATTGCATTTCCTGATTAAATTTAATCTCTTCTGCAAAAGAGTTCAAATTTTCAATTATATAAATGCCAATAAATGAATCTCTTACTGAAACAGAAGAATAATAAAAGCTAAACAATGCTAAAGCGCAGACTGCAATAACCCCGATAACCAAGATAGTTACCGGAATATCTCCTCTTTTATTCATTTTTCTTTCTCCATTATCCAACTGTCAATGGCATCTTTATATTTATTTTCTGATAGAATGTAGGCAAGAGAGGTTTTTACATCAATCCAATCTCCTAATTGAGGAGAACCTTTGGCATAACCTATTACTTTTTTAGGAATGCTTAAAACATTATTTTTCTCAGCTAAAATAGAAGATGCATAAATAAAGAAAATCAAAACAACAATGATTATTAGTGTTGCAACTAACCATGTAGTTGTCTCTCCAATCTGAGCCTTTTTATTTAACATTTTCTTTAGTTTTTCCTACAATAGCTAAAATTTTAATTAGATATTGATTTCCATTTTGCCCTAAAGAATAAAATCTTCTTTCTAAACATTGTGCTGTTTTTTCATAATTTTCCTCGTCTTTTTCTAGTTTGCAGTCAGCTATCCAGTTTTGATTGCCACCAGAAATGCTTGCTAACGGATTTTCTAAATCTTCAAATTTGTAAAAATCAGCCTGCAGATAATACTGATCTCGCTCATATCTTTCACCATTGTCAAAATTAAAGTGGCACTGATTCAAAAAGTCAATTTTGAAAGGTTCATTAAAAGTTCCGTCTTGAAAAATAACATAACTTTCAATTTTTCCGTTCTTAGACAAACAATCAGCAAGATTGTTTATCATTATATTTGCCTCCATCTCCCGAACATCATAAGGATAATGATAAAAAGTATAAACCATTGCAAAAATTCCTCCTGCTACAAGTATTAAAATTGTAAACCAATAAACTGCAAGTATTTTTTCTGCCCCTTTCTTGTCCATTTTACCTGTAATTATTTATTTTAATAATATAAAATCCTGTGAACTCTCCGTTGACAATCTCCGGGTAAGCAGTTGCATCAACATCATTGAAAAAATTATATGAATATCCTCCTTTGTCAGTTATTTTTACTGTAACAAGATTTCCGGTTATCTTGACAACTTCTTTATTCTTAATTCGCTCTTCACCAATTTCATTTTTCGCCTTTTCAATACCTTCTTTCATATCCATTCTGACTTCTGTTATGGGTTTTGCAGAATCAATAAGCAAAGCTATTTGTTTGGCATAAGATTGCTCAAGAACAATTGCTCCGCTTCCCTGCTTGACAATGAATACTATCAATATTGCCAAAAAAACCAAATTTAAAACAATAAAAATAATATTGCTTATTAACAGCTCCCCTTTTTTACCAAAAACTCCTTGTAGTTTACTGTCTTTTCCACACATAAATTAAAAATACAAGAATAGTTAATAAAATTAACTAATTAAGTGAAAGTAATTATATCTTCGCAATTAAGTGCCTTGAATTTATCAGAGTCAGCTTCTAAAATTGTCGGAGCCATAAATTTATTTGGAATTCCTTTTCCTTCAACAATAATTGCACCTATTTCAGGTTGTTTACCTTTTGCAACCTCTCCACCCCCTATAATCACTACTCCTACAATAAGTCCTGGAAAGAGAAAACCCGTTCCTAAACCAATAACTATAACAACCCCTCCAGCTATCTTCCATCCTATCCCCACCTCACTTGTAATTCCCATCACATTAAAATATTGTTTTCCTACTTCAATATCCCCAAAAGTTCCTTCAAGATTAGATTGTTGTGAGGCTAATTGTTTTAGCTGACTAATTTCAGTAGTTCCAAATATATATTCTAAATAAGTAATCTCTTTTCCAGGAAGTTTAGTTTTTGACATATAATCGTATAGATTATCCTTGCTTATCTTTTCTTCATCAATCCCTTTAATATTGTTTAAGCTGGTGTCAAAAAGTATCTGAGAGCAGACAGAACAATAATTATCTTTAATAAAAAAATCCTCCCCAATATAATCAACCCTTCCTTCTCCAAACATCCACCAGCAATTAGCCATTTCGTCTGCTAATTTTTGATAAATCTCATCAAGATTTTTTACTTCAACTATCTCTGGCTTGTACATTTCTTTGCATCCATCAGAATCTTCTGTAATGCAAATATAGCTTCTATCGCAATTTAATGAAACTGTTTCTTTTAATTTTGAAATTGTGCTTGATTTAAGCATAACAGAATTATGGCAGACTTCTTTGCTTGTTGTCTTTCCTAAATTCAGCTTGTACAGAAAAAATAAAAGAACTGCAAAACTTACAATTAAAATAATCAGAATTACTATCTGCTCATTTGTTAATTCTG
>CAZXWV010000033.1:0-5619 GCA_964644735.1 Candidatus Woesearchaeota archaeon | reverse complement strand
GATGCAGAGACAACAATTTACATGAATTATTACCATAATCTAAAAGTTGAAAAGAAAAAGCAGTCAGACGGAACAACAATTTACATTCTGGCTGACAGAGATACACGAGATAAATTCCAGTTTGCCACGAGAAGCGTTGCCTGGCCTCCCGGATATATAGGATAAAAAAATGCTGAAAAATAAAATTTTAGTTTTCGGTATGATTTTCTTAGCAGGCATTTTCATGATTGCTGTCAGTTTAGAGTTTGTCTCTTCTGTTGGAGAGGTTTCATACTGCTGCGAGAAAACAAAATCAGGGGCATGGTGCCAGTCAACAACAAGTGATAAGTGCGATGATAATTATAAAAAAGCGCCGAGCTCTTGTGAATCAACTTCTTATTGCAGAATGGGAACTTGCATTGACAGCGAGGAGGGAACATGCATGGAAAACACACCTCAAAAAGTGTGCGGGGATAAAAAAGGAGTATGGTTTGAGGGAAGCCCTGACAAAGTATCCCAGTGCAGTTTAGGGTGCTGTCTTATCGGCGACCAGGCTGCTTTTGTCACGCAAACAAGATGCAAGAGATTATCTTCATTATATGGATTAGAAACTAATTTCCAAACAAATGCTGGAAGCGAGGTTATGTGCATTGCAAGCGCAACTTCTGAAGCAAAAGGAGCGTGTGTTTTTGAAAGTGAGCTTGAAAAAACATGCGAGTTCACAACAAAAAAAGAGTGCCAGGAAAAAGAAGGCAAAACAACAACATCAACTGTTGTAGCATCTAAAGGAGTTGTTGGTTTTTTCAAATCTTTTTTCAAAGCAGAAGAAACAATCAGCTCAACAATAGAAGGAGTGTCTTTTTATGAAGGGGTTTTATGCTCTGACGAATCTTTAGGGACTAACTGCGGGCCGAGTGAAAAAACAGCATGTGTTGAAGGAAGAGATGAAGTGTATTTTGTTGATACATGTGGAAATATTGCGAACATATATGATGCTTCAAAGCAGAAAGATAAAAACTACTGGTCTAAAATTATTTCTAAATCAGAGAGCTGCGGAGATTTAAAAGGCAGTGCTGGCTCAGCAACCTGCGGGAACTGTGATTATTTCTTGGGAAGCACATGCAAATCATATAATAGGGCAGATGACAAGGTAAAGCCAAACTATGGAAATTATGCCTGCAGAGATTTAAATTGCAAATTTGAAGGAAACAGCTATAGGCATGGGGAAACATGGTGCGCGAATTCCGAAGGAGTTGATGAGAGCTTGCCAGGAAGCAGGAACTTTAGAATGGTCTGCTACAATGGAGAAGTCAGTGTTGAGCCGTGCGCGGATTACAGGCAGGAAACTTGCATCCAGTCAGATATTAACGGATTTAAGACAGCTGCATGCAGAGTAAATATGTGGCAGGATTGTTATAGCCAGAGTGTAAAAGGAGATTGTGAGAATACAGACAAAAGAGATTGCCAGTGGATAGAAAATAAGTGCGTGCCTAAGAATGCTCCTGGATTTAATTTCTGGGGGGAAGGAGATGCTGAATCTGTGTGTGGAACTGCTACAACTCAATGCGTAGTAACATATGAAAAAAAGCTTACAAGCGGGAAAGAGTGTGTGGACAACTGCGAGTGCATGGAAAAGTCATGGGAAAATGCAATGAACAATTTATGCATATCTATGGGAGATTGCGGAAGCAAGAAAAATTATATTGGCGTTGAAGGATACCATAAAAGCGCAATTACAATAACAAAATTGAAATCAGATGAAGGAGATGGAGGCGGAGGATTGTTTTAGAGTGTGTGAGACACCAGGGTATTATATATTGCAAGGACATTCAAATTGAGTTAGATTTCTTGGATAATCTGAGATAATTCCTTCTTAAAAGTTTTTTCTGTTCTGCATTTCATCCCATTTATTAAATAAAATAAAATGCTGTGCTGTTCTTGCCATTAATCTCTCTGTCGCAATAATTGGTAATGACTCTAAAGTCGAATGCAGGTGATAGATAAATAACTCTCCAATTTTTTTACAATAAATTTATTAACTTAAAAGTAGTTATACACAATATTTATAAATCAAAGTATAACTTTTATAAACATGGTTAAAGATTTAGAATGTATGGTAACAAATTCAGAAAATAATAAACAGAGAAGGTTAATAACTGCAGCCCTGCCCTACATAAACAATGTTCCACATTTAGGGCACATAGTTGGATCTCACCTACCTGCAGATATATTTGCAAGATATTGCAGAGCAAAAGGGTATGAAACAGTTTTTGTTGGAGGAACAGATGAAAACGGTTCAACTTCGGAAATAGCTGCTCTTAAATTGGGTGTTCCTTTAGAAGATTTCTCAGATAGATTACATCAAGAACATAAGAAAATTTATGATTGGTTTGGAATTTCTTATGATAATTTTTCAAGAACTACAAGACCGATACATCATAAAACAGTGGGGGAATTCTTTAAAACAATATATGAAAAAGGTTTTGTAAAAAAAGGCAAAATGAAAGTATTTTATTCTCCCAAAGAAAATATGTTTTTGCCAGATAGATATGTTATTGGAGGATGTCCAAAATGCAACTATGAAGAAGCTAGTGGGGACCAATGTGAGAAATGCACTTCTGTTCTTGATCCATCACAACTAAGGAATCCAAGATCAACAATCTCAGGTGGAAAAATAGAAATAAGAGAAACAGAACATTTATTTCTTAGTTTGGACAAACTTTCTCCACAATTGAAAGAATGGATAGATTCTCAACCCCTTTGGAGAGATCAGGTTAAAAATCTTGCATTAGGATGGATAAAAGAAGGTCTAAGGCCAAGATGTATAACAAGGGATTTAAGGCGTGGTGTAAAGGTTCCTTTAAAAGGATTTGAAGATAAGGTTTTTTATGTATGGTTTGATGCACCAATAGGATATGTCTCATTTACTAAAGAAGCACGTGCTGATTGGGAATCTTTCTGGAAAGATGATAATACAGGAATCTATAATTTTTTAGGAAAAGATAATATCCCTTTCCATACTATTTTTTGGCCAGGAATGGTCATTGCACATGGAGATTTTAGCTTGCCTAAAAATGTGATCGGATTACAATATCTAAATTACGAGGGGAAAAAATTCTCAAAAAGCAAAGGAGTTGGTGTTTTTTGTGAGAGGCTTCCTGAATTAGGTTTGGAGCCAGACGTGTGGAGACATTATTTAACGCAAGTAATACCTGAAACTGGTGATTCAGAGTTTAGATGGAAAGATTTTCAAGAAAGAGTAAATTCAGATCTAATAGGCAATTATGGAAATTATGTTAATAGAGTCCTAAATTTTATTCATTCTAGGCTTGATGGGACTGTAACTAGGCCTTTAAAGGAAAGATTAATTAAAATGGACAATGATTTACTAGAAAAAATTACAGAAAAAAAAGAGAAGGTTGAACAACTGCTTGAAAAAGCTGAATTAAGAAAAGCATACTCCGAGATTCTTGAACTATCAAGTGAGGGGAATAAATATATTAACGATACTGAGCCTTGGATAGCTATAAAAAATGATCCGCAGAGAGCAAATGACATTTTCTATAATAGTGCTGTTTTGCTTAAATCTTTAGTAGTATTATCAGCACCATATCTGCCTCAAACTTCCCAGAGAATATGGAATCAGTTAAATCTTGAGGGCAGTCCTCTTTCGGCCGGAGTATGGGATGAAGCTAATCAGGATCTTGGCGAAAAACACCAAGTGAACAAACCAGAAATATTATTTAGAAAATTAGAAGATAAACAAATTGAAAAGTATAAAGAAGTTGCTTCTCATGGAACAGATTTGAAAAATTATTTTGAGTGATAGTTACTTATAATTTGATTTTGTTCAATGTTTTAATCAATAAGTTATTCTCTTTTTTTGTTTTTATGCATATTCTGAAATATCTATTAGAAAGTCCATTGATAACATCGCCTCTCCTAATTTTTATCCCTTTTCCTTCTAAGTAATGTTTTAATTTGGATAAAGTTCTTTTATTATCTTTAATTTCCACTAAAATAAAATTGGCTGTAGGTTTGAATGGTTTAAGCCATTTAATCTTTTTAATTTCATTGTAGAACCTAAATTTTTCTTTTGAAATAAACAGTCTTGTTTTATTTAGATACTGTATCTCTTTTAGAATCCTCGGCAAAATTAATTCTGCTACAATATTTAGGGAGTATGGATTCTTTTTTGTTTTTAGAAGAATTATATTTTTTTTAGTAGAGATACAAAAACCCAATCTTACTCCCCCAATTCCAAATATCTTTGATAATGAACTAACAATTATCAAATTATCATGTTTGGTAGCAAAATTGTTTAAAGTTTTTTCATTATAATCTTCAGAGAAAAGTAAATAAGTCTCATCTATTATAAATATTTTATTCCTATACTTTTTTATCAAAGAGATTAAGAGATCTTTTTCTAGATATGTTGAAGTAGGATTATTTGGGTTGCATACATACACACAATCAACTTTTCTTATTTTCCTCTCAAATTCGTTTATGTTGAGTTTAAAATTATCCGAAGATGACAATCTTAAGAATTCCCTCTTTATGTTACTTAAAGACGTAGTAAATTCATATTCCCAAAAAGAAGGCAACAATAATAGGGTGCGATTGAATTTAAAAGTTTGAGGAATTAAGAAAAAAATCTCAGTTGAGCCATTAGAGATGATAATATTCTCTCTTTTTAGATTAAGAAAATCGGCCAAGGATTTGATAACAAGGTTGCCATGATACGAGGGATACACTGAGAGTGCTTTTGAGTTTATTTTTATATCACTAAGAACTTTATTTGGAATCCTAAATGGACCATAGTTAACACTAAAATCTATTTTATTCTTCTCAGTAATTATATTAAACTTATTTCCTTGAACCATTTTACGTTGTTTATAAGAAACTTGTTATGTACTTTCTTTAGATAGCCTTCGCTTAAAAGTGTATCAAAAATTTTTTTGAAAACATTTGTTAAATATTTTTCAACTTTTGGGTTGTTCTCAAAACCTAAATAAAATTGTCCTGTTTTTCCATCTCTTTTAATTAAATTCCTTACAAAAGAATTTAAGGTTGCTTCATTGATATTCCACGCAGAATAAAATATCCTAATACTATTCTTTAGAGATTTATTTTGTGTTTCATTATACAGATTATTATCTCCACCACAAAATATGCTTTTAGTAGTAAGGGCATTAAGGAGTAAACGCATAGCCACCTTATCAGAAGATAAAAACTCTTTTGTTTTAACAATCGGTTGGATTTTTATTCTATCTCTATTTTTTTCAAAACCGTTGCCAAAAATTGCTTTCTCTACAAAATTTGGAGTTGCCAAAAGTTTCTTTTCATATGGTACTTCCTCATCAAATTCTAATTTATATTTTCTATGTAAGTTTTTAACGAAAGATATCGTGTTTTTCATCTGTTTTTTGTTATATCTTGAACATACACCCACCATATCAACATCAGAACTTTTATTATTTAATCCAAAACCCCATGAACCATATATTACAACAAAAAGTAAGTCTTTTCCAAATTCTTTTCTATAAAAATTCCCTATTTCTTTTTTTATTGAATTAAGTTTTGAGTCCATTTTAATCTTCAACCTCCTTTATTTGGTATATCTTAAAATTTTTGCTAAAG
>CAZXWV010000032.1:0-5934 GCA_964644735.1 Candidatus Woesearchaeota archaeon | reverse complement strand
TGATTATATTAGGAATGCATTATTTATAAACTTTTTTATAAAAATGATAAAAACCAGATAAGATTTATTTAAGAATAAATTTTATCGACGGAGGAGGTAAATGAACAAAATTCCAATATTCCATCTTTGTTCATAACTTCTGGATGGAATAATACTCCATACAAAGGTTTTGTCTTGTGTTTTATTGCTTGAGGGCATTTATCTGATTTTGCATAAATTTCAAAATCTTTTGATTCTGCATATAGGGAATGCAATGCATATGATTTGATTCTTCCTTCAAATCCTAGAAACTCCTTTCTGAAATCAACTTCAATCTTCCCAATTTCCCTGCATTTTTTCTTTTTCCCGTTAAATATTAAAGAAATAATCTGCATCCCCCCGCAAATTCCAAAGATTGGTTTGCTGCTCTCTTTAATCCAGCCAAAATAAGATAGATTATCCAAATAATCATTGTCTTTTAAGCTAGTGCCGCAGATGATTATCTTGTCAGCAGATGTATCTTCTTTTGGAATTTCTTTATAATGTTTTGTGATGAATTTTATGCTGTTTTTTCTTAAGATATCCTCAACTGGCTTTACAAATTCAAGATAATGCAGCTTCTCTTTGGAGATGTTTATTATAAGAATCACTTTTTTGCCTCTTTTGCCAGGTCAATAATTGCCTGAACATATAATTGATTCTGATTATAAGCAAAGATTGCTAATCTAATTTCATTCTTCTCTTTCATAATATCTGATAGATAATTCGATACTGACATTATATTGCTTTTCATGTTATAGATTTCATTACCAATAAACCATTTGTTTAGTGATGATGGAATGAATTGGCCGTATCCTATTGCTCCAGCATAACTTGATTTCATGCTTAAAACATCAATATTGTTTTTTCTGGAAAAAATCAAAAGCTCTTTAATCTGATTTTTTGCAAATTCTTTTCTATAACTTTCAACATACATTGATACATATGCATTAAACGGATTGTATTTTCCTTTATGAACTCCAAAATCCGACTCCACCCCAATAATTGCCGCAGTAATTTCTTTAGCGATTTTATATTTTTTTTCAGATTCTTCTAGATATATTTTATTTTCCAGGACAAACTTTTTTATTTTCTTCGCTTTTTCATCAAATCCAATAATTTTTTTGTACTCTTTAATATCATTTATTTTATTTTCTGGAGAGTCTATGAACTTTTTGCTTATTCCTTGATAAATCTCAAATCTTGGGTCTGAAAGATATTCTTTAATATTAAACCCATTTGTTTTTAATGGTTCAATAAGAGACTCAATATTTTTATGATATTTTTGGCGAATTTGTGGATGATTTTCTGCAGGGGATGATGAATTAACGTTTGTGCAAATAGCTAAAAACGCTGCAACTAATATCCCTTTTGCTATTTTCATTTTACCTCAATTTCCATCTTCCATGAATTTTTCTCTCCTGAAGTTTTTGAACTAATAATTTCCAGAGGGGTTTTGAACATTGGGCAGTCTATAACAAATGTCTCAAACTCTCCTCCTTCTCCAGCAATATGAATATTGTATTTTTTATTAAGCTCTTTAACTTCTTTTATGAATTGGCTGTCAATTTCTCTTCCAAGCCAGAATTTTCCTAAAGGATAAGCAAATACCCCTGTTATGATAATTTTGAATTTATTTTTTATCAATTCATCCAGATACTCCTCTTCATCTTTCTGCCATAATGGATTGAAACATTCCAAACCAAGTTTATCGCATATTTTCTGTATTCTTGATGCCTGATAAATAGACTGAATTGCTCCTGTGAGAATGCCTTGAATTTTATACTCTTTCTTAGCTTTTCTAATCGCCTTTTCTAAATCTTTGAGCTCAATTTCTTTTTTTCCTTTTGTCTTTTGGATTATTAATGGAATCCTCATTGAACGGGCTTGCTGTTCTGTTCTTTCTATTGACGGAGTATGAAACATATAACTTTCAGGATTTTCTGAAAAGATAGAAATAAGGCAAGCTATTTCATAATCGTATTTTTTTGCAATATAAGCCGCATAAGTTGAATCTTTTCCTCCTGAAAAAAGAACGCCGAGTTTCATGATTTTAGAAATGAATCTCTCTTTTTATTATATTCTATTTCTTATCAATTGCTATTCGTTTTCCAGAAAGTGTAAGATTATTAAGCCTATTTTATTTATTTAACAGATAATTGTATACCACTGCAAATAGCCAACCAGATGCAAATGCAATGATAGTAATTGCAACTAATCCTGTAATAATGCTATAAATACTAACAACCGAAGTCATGATTTTAGTAATATAAAAAACTCTTTGTATTTTACTGCCAGTTACAGAAATTGGAAATTTCTGTCTCTTCAGGTTTTGCAACCATGAAGATAAAACTGGCAGTTTTCTTAGAGTTTTTTAGCCAGAGAAAAGGAAACAATTTTAGGGTTTAATTTGTTTGCCATACTTAAGATTATTCTAAATAATTTATAAATCTTTCTTAAACCAATCATAAAATTAATTCAGAATTAGCAGAAAATAGACATGTTACTCAAGCATCTCGCCAATGGGATTTTTAAAATCTTTGTTGATTTCTTCAAGCCTTTGTTTTTGCTCTTCATCTAATTCTTTAACCTGCTCCTCAGCTTCATGCTTTAAATCTTCAAAAGGGTCAGGGTTGTGCTTGAGATAAATTTCTTTCAGCCAGATATGTATTTCATCAAAATGCTTCTCTTGATCTAACCATACTTTCTTTTGATTTTCAAGATATAATAGTGAAGAAAAAGAGATTATCCTCTCTTCCTTATCATGCCCTACAAACTCTGTAAAAGTTATTTTTTTCTTTTCCTGATTTTCTTTAAACTGGCTGAATAATTTTTTATAAATTTCCCTTATTTTGTCCTTAATACTGATTTTTGTTTTAGGCATAGAAAAAGATACCTCTCTAAGAGCATTTTTATTCAGTATCTCTTTCTTTATTCTCCTATTTTCAGTGATTATCGCTTTGTTAAGAGAATCAATTAACTCACTTAATGTCACTTTTTTAAATCTAGGCATCGGGCTTCTTGGAATCAACTCCGGCAGCTCCTCATCTAGTTCTATTCTTTCCAGAGCATGTTTCTTTTCTTCTTTCTTCCCAAAAAGAATCTCATCTATGCTCTTGATATATTTATTAAGCAGAATTTCAGACTTTATTCTTAGGAGAAATGCTGCTGCCAACAGGATTTTACTAGACATAAAAAAATCCCCCTCTTCTAGTTTCTGGATTTTTTCTAGATATTTATCAGTCAAAATAGTTATATTCAAATCCCATGGGTCCAACTGTTCTGTATTTATAAGGTCATAAATAATCTCCTGCCAGCTTATTTCCCTGCTGAACAGCAAATCATGTATCTGCTCCTGTTTTATACTAGGCTTTTGGCCCTCTTTTTCCATAATACATCTAAAAAACTTTATTATTTAAATATTCTCTGTAATTTTTTTCAGAAGATAGTTAAGAAAACCGTATAAATTATCTTCTTTTCTTGGATTTTGCTAGTTTGATTAACTTTTTTACCTTAGAATCCTTACTTTTATTGCTGGAACCCCTTCCTTTTATTTTTCTTGATGACTTCCTTGTTTTAGATTTTTTCGTTTTCTTCACGCTCTTTTTCTTTGCCATGTTTTCCTTTATCTATAAATATACAGCTGACATCTGGACTCGGTGAAGAAAGTGCCTTAAGCACTAACCAATTCAATTCTTAACCTATCAGTCTGCTTTAAGGTTATCTTCTTCGCTTTATAGACAAGCTTAACAAGTGCAAGTTTCGTATAGTAAGTTATAGTCCAGTTACTATATTAATAGCTGAACACTTGACAGAGGCTGCTATAATAACATCCTTTTCAGGACAACCGAAATATCCTGTCAGCTATTGTTGTTTATTCAAGAAATAATATAAATGTTTCTAACTACTTTTAAATAGAATCTAGAGTTTTCTGCTAGAATTAAATAGATGTAGTGCCTAACAAATTTTAATAAACTTCATGTAGTGCCTAACCTATTTACTACTTTATGTTAATAATCAGCAGTCATTATTTAAGAGTAACAAAACCGAAAGGTTTATATATTTACAATCATTACATTTCTTATCACCTCTTTTTCCCCAGGAGGAGCTTCATACTAACTTTTTGATGGTATGGAAATCCTCCCAGGGTTTATATTCAGATGAAAAAAATATATTCTGCTGATTTAACCCAGGAAGATAGGGTAAAATTAGGAAAAACTTATTCTTATTGGAATGAATTAGGGTATAACTTATTATATTACACTCCTGTTGAAAATATTGAAAAAACTGTAAAAGAGCTTAAAGAAAAAAAATTAGAATTTCTTGTCGGTATGAAATGCTTTTTTAAAAGCGAAGAAGATACAGGATTAAGGGCAATTTTTATTAAAGAGTAATTTTATTTATCTTCTACTTTGCCCCGAATTCAGAATATCTGCATTTTCCACAGTACAATCTTCCTTGACTGTTCATTAAGAATATTCCTGGGCCGCATCTTGGGCAAAATTTCTCTCTTTTAATCTTATCCCCATCAATCTTGTATTTGGTATATTTTTTGCTTGTTGGTTTGTTTTTGTGAGGTTTTTTCCCTTTTTTAACTGCCTTTGCCATTATTTTGCTCCCCCTTCTGCTTTAGACTTATCTTTTTTTGATGCTGGCTCAGTTTCATCTCTATCTTTTTTTGAATTATAAACATTAACTTCAACTGTAAAATTATTTGATCCAAACTTTCCATTTATTTTTTTAATTGCTATGTTCTCAGCATGAGTTGAAAATTTTTCAGTTATTAATTTTTCCAGTTCAGCATAACTAGGAGTAATGTTTGATTCAATCTGGAATTTGATCTCTTTCCTATTGAACAAAGGGTTCTTTTTTTCTTCTATTATATTTATTTTTTTCATTTTAGAATTATCTTGTTTTGATAGCAAAATTCCCCTTATCTTTGATGTTTAGTTTTTGGGCAATCTCTGATTTTTCTGGATTTAAAACAACAACTCTTCCTTTGAACCCTTCTGTTGACTCTTTGGATTCACATCTAGGGCATTTATCTCCTTCATAGATTGTATTGCAAAGTTTGCATGCTTTTTGTTTTGCCATTTTATATTCCATCCTCAAGTTGTTTTATTTTTTGTGCAACCTCAAATCGTGAGACATTTGAGGGCAAACCTATTTTTTCCAATTGTTTGGCTAAATATTTTTGGTCCACACAAGTATAGTGTTGTTCGTCATGCATTTTTTTAATCATCCCCAAATCATATCTGCTTAATCCTTCTCTTTTTTTCATTTCTTCTTTCCCCCTTTAGCTGCCTTTTCCTCTACTTTTGCAACCTTTTTGGCTTCTTTTTCTTTTTTTGTCTGATCCTCTTTAATCCATTCTAGTTTCCCTAATCCCGGCTGTCTCATTGTCAACCCCACCTTTGGCTCATCTCCTTTATGGCTTATAGCTACAATTCTTGCCAGGCATAAATCTCCCTGCTTCAAGCTTCTCTTTGAAGCTCTTCCTGTTAAATTGTCTGATTTGCTAAAACTTACATAATCATCCATTGTCTGGCTGATATGAATCATTCCCTTCATAACCCCCATATCTATAAATGCTCCAAAGTTTGTTATCTCTGAGATTATCCCATAACTGATTTCCTGAAGAACTGGTTTCCACGCAATTAATTTAAATCTTGACTGGTAGTATGCTGCGCCATCTCCAGGAATTATCACTCCCTCTCCAACATTCAAAACTTCAATAACTCCAACAACTTTTCCCAACTCTTTGTCATAATAATCTGTATATATTTCTTTAAGCTGCTTGTCAACAGCCTCTGTAGTAGGCAAACCAAATAATTTTGGCTCTACTCTTACATAATCCTCCACTTCAGTTAAATAGAACATTTTAGATAGAGATTATAATAAAAATTGGTTTTTAAA
>CAZXWV010000031.1:0-6458 GCA_964644735.1 Candidatus Woesearchaeota archaeon | reverse complement strand
TTTTCAGACTTTGACCCTAGGCCGTTTTCACAAAGAGCTCTTTCAGATGATTTCTTGCTGGAGGCAAAAAAAGCGAGTAGGGAGAGAAATTCCGGAGAAATTGAAATTAAATTCTTAATTCCTGAACAAAAGAGAAATATACGAGAGGAGAGTCTTATAAAAAAAAGGCTTCATGAATACTTCAAAAAACATCTTATCCAGATAAAAGATGAAATAAATTCTATAAAGAAAAGAGGATATTTCATGATTTGTTTGGGGATAATAATAATGATATTGGCAACGATAGTTGCATTCATGAAATCAACAACATTTATTTCTCATCTTTTTATAATAATTCTAGAGCCGGCTGGGTGGTTCACATTCTGGACAGGCCTTGATCAGTTATTTTATGAGATAAAGTATAAAAAGCCAGAATATGATTTTTATGAAAAAATGAGCAAAGTAGAGATAAAATTCTACTCCCACTGACTACTCAGCATAAATTCCAGGCCTGCCAGGCTTAACTTTCTTGGATTTGTTTTCTGGGTCATATTTATCTTTATCATTAACTGCATAAAGTTCTACATCCATACCTATCTTCTTTTTAATCAAATCTAAATTATTAGCATAAGCTTGTTTTTCATTAGGAAGAGTATAAATAAATATTTTGTTTACCTCATCTCCTTTTTCCCTGATAAGCTTGATGATATTGTGAATATCCTCTGAGAGTTTTTCAACTGCATGTTCTTCTCTCTCCAAATTCTCATCAATTTTTTTCAAATCAGCTTCTGGCCAATTTTCTGCACTGATAAATCCTTTATTCCCTATCTTATTCCAAATCTCTTCTGTAATATGCGGGCAGAATGGATGCAGCAATTTTAAAGATTTCTCAAGAACCTCTTTGCTGGTTTCTTCAGGAAGAGAATTAAATAAATCCCTTATTTTAATTATTGCTAGACTATATTTAAAATTTTCAATCTGGTCTGTGACTTCTTTAATTGTTTTGTTTAATTTGCTTTCAGTTTTTCTGTCTGATTTTCCAATTTTGACAGATTCAAAATAATTAACAGCTTTATTTACAAATTTATAACTTCCAGCAAGAACTTTCTCATCCCAGTTAGTATCTTTATCTGGTGAAGCAAAAGACATCAAAGATAATCTGAGTGAATCTGCCCCATATTTTCCAATGATATTAATTGGATTGATTACATTCCCTAGTGATTTTGACATTTTCTGTCCGTCAGTAGCATGCAACATCCCCTGGTTGAATAATTTCATAAATGGCTCATCAAATTTTACAAATCCTAAATCTCTCAGGGCTTTAGCGAAAAATCTTGCGTAAATAAGATGCATACAAGCATGCTCTGCTCCCCCTATATACTGGTCAACAGGCATCCAATATTCTGCTTTTTTCTTATTAAAAGCATCTTTATCATTTCTAGGATCACAATATCTTAAATAATACCAACTGCTATCGAAAAAAGTATCCATAGTATCTGTTTCTCTTTTAGATTTAGCATTGCATTTAGGGCAGTTAGTTTCTATAAAATTTTTATTTGTTGTTAAAGGATTTCCTTTTCCAAATTTAACACTCTCTGGCAAGATAATAGGCAGCTCTTTTTCTGGAACAGGGACTGCTCCGCATTTCTCACAATAAACAATCGGGATAGGAGTCCCCCAATACCTTTGCCTTGAAACCAGCCAGTCTCTTAATTTATACTGGACTAATTTTTTCCCAAGTTTTTTCTTTTCAAGATATTGAGTTATTTTATTCACTGCTTCTTTATTTTTTAATCCATTAAAATCTTCTGAATTTACAAGTATTCCCTCTCCAGTATATGCTCTTGCAAATTTTTCTGACTCGAATTTATTCTCAGGTTGAATAACAAATTTTATAGGGATATTGTATTTCTTCGCAAATGCAAAATCCCTTTGGTCATGGGCAGGAACAGACATGACCATCCCAGAACCATAATCTGCAACTACAAAATTTCCTGCATAAACAGGAATTTTTTCTTTAGTTAGAGGATTGACGGCATAGCTTCCAGTAAATATCCCCTCTTTTCCTAATCCATCTACTTGCTTTTCAATTACAGATTTTATTTTCTTAAGAAATTTTTGAACATCTTCTTTTTGTTTATCTGTGACTAATTCTTGTAATTTTGGATGTTGAGCTGAAACAACCATAAAAGTTACTCCATAGATAGTATCTGGACGTGTTGTAAATATTGGCCATTTTTTCCCGTTAATTTCAAAGTGTATTTCAATTCCATAACTTTTTCCAATCCAATTTTTCTGCATCGTTTTTATTCTTTCAGGCCATTGCAGTTTGTCAGTATGGCTAAGAATCTCATCAGCATAAGCAGTTGTTTTTATGAACCATTGCTCAAGTTGTTTTATTTTTACCTCAGTATCTCCATGGCGCCAACACCTCCCATTGTGAACCTGTTCATTTGCAAGAACAGTATCACATTTAGAACACCAGTTAACAGGAGATTTTTTTCTATAAATAAGCCCTTTTTCTAAAAATTTTAAAAAGAAAAACTGATTCCATTTGTAATATTTAATATCAGAAGTTTTAATCATTCTAGACCAATCATAGCTCAAACCTAATGCTCGTTGCTGTTTTATAAAATTCTTGATTGAATTTTCTGTATATTTTTTAGGATGTTCTCCTGCTTTTATAGCGGCATTTTCAGCAGGAAGCCCAAAAGAGTCGTAACCCACAGGATAAAGAACATTAAATCCATTCATTCTTTTGAACCTAGCATAAATGTCTCCAATAGTATAATTAAGAGCATGACCCATATGCAATCCTTCTCCAGAAGGATACGGGAACATCTCTAAGCAATAAAATTTCTCTTTTTTATAATTTTCTTTAACCTCAAATAATTTATTATGCTCCCACTTTTTCTGCCATTTAGATTCTATTTCTATAAAATCATATTCCATATCTAAAAAATGCTTTAGATGTTTAAATTACTTTTGTTGCAAGCCCTTTTTCTTCAAAACTATCTTCAGTTGTTTTTTCTATTTCAATTGCCAGGAGCATTGTTTCTTGTACCGATTTTATCTCTATTATCCATATAATACTTTAATCTTTCCGGAAAGTTTAAGTCCACATCTGAATCAAATTTATCTAATTCAGATAAACTGTATATTGTAACTTTTTGACCGTCTGCATATCTTGTACCTATTCTTCCATTTTCTTTTAAATATTGGTAGTTATCATCTCCAATAAAAAGTTCAAAAATCCCAACATAATTTTCAGGTGAACGGTCTTTTGATATGACTCCTATTCCTATTCCAAAATTCTCATCCTTTCTTTCTTCATTAACAGATACGATAATCTTCCCTTGTTGTATTGGGTAAGAAAGCCTTATAAGAGTTCCTTCAAGAGATTTTTTCTCAATGTCATTAATTTCTATATTATCTAAAAATAAAATTATATCTCCATAATCATAAAGACAGCCTATTACCATTTTACCATATCCTCAAAGCATATTTTTAAATATTGCTTTTTGTTTATTAGAATATGGAAAAAATTCAGTCAAATCTTATTGGAGAGAATGTTTTGAGCAATGCTGCTGAAGCCTATTCTTTGTACAAAAAAAGTAATTTTGGAGAGATGATTGGTGAAAAAGTACAGTATTCCCTGCCAGAAGCATTGTTTCTTGTTGAAAAAGGGAAAATGGATATTCATTCAAGAGATGGGAAAAAAATCCAGGAAAAAGATTTAATAAAAAAGTTTCAAAGGATTGATAAGAAAATTCAGGTAAAATATGCAGTATTCAAAGATCTAAGAGAAAAGGGGTATATTGTAAAAACTGCATTAAAATTTGGGGCAGAATTCAGAGTTTACAATAAAGGGGAGAAACCAGGAGAGAGGCATGCCAAATGGATTGTATTCACCGATAATGAATCAAAACAAATAACCTGGCATGAATTTTCTGCAAAAAACCGTGTGGCGCATTCAACTAAAAAAAGTCTGCTTCTAGCAATAGTTGATGAAGAGGGAGATGTTACATATTATGAAGTTAAATGGATTAAACCATAACAAGAGAAAGTTTATAATCTAGTTGCTTCTTTTTTATCCAGAAGTCCTAGTATTTTATCACGGATTAAAAGCCGTGGTTTGTTTTGGACTTCTGGAGACAGAAATTCTGACAATTGCCAAAGGTAATTGTCCACTGCTTAAATGCAGTTGGTTACAATAATTTCTGTATCAGTCCTGAGTTAACTCAAGGAAAACTAAAAAAACCAGAGGTTATTTTTAATGCCCGCTCAAGATACATCACAACTTAAAGAAAAGATAATTGTTACATTCAAAACAAGAGGTCCTAGTCTGCCAGTCCATATAGCAAAAGAAATTGGCTTAAGTACACTTTTTACATCTGCATTTCTCTCTGAGTTGCTTTCTGAAAAAAGAATAAAAATGAGCCATATGAAAGTTGGAAGTTCATCTATATATTTCATCCCTGGACAAGAGCCGATGCTGGAGAAATTCTCTCAATACCTTAAAAGCAAAGAAAAAGAAGCCTTTGATCTTTTAAAAGAAAATAAGCTTCTGAATGATGATGAACAGCATCCTGCAATCAGAGTTGCTCTCAGGGCAATTAAAGATTTTGCAATTCCATTTAAAAAAGACGATAAAATTTATTGGAGATATTTTACAAGCAATTTAGAAGAAATTAGTTTGAGATTAAATTTAAACAAAGAAATTGGGAAAGAGGTAAAAGAAGCAAAATCTCATGATGAAAAGAATGAATTGGAAAAATCAGTTAGGGAAAAGGATGTTAAAAAAACAGAAGATAATCTAATAAATCAGCCGGACATTTTGGATAAAACTAAGAAAAAAGAAGAGAAATCAAAGCAAAAAAGAAAAACAGCAAAGAGAAAAAATGCAGATAAGATGAATGAGAAGTTTTTTAATAAGGTCAAGGAATTTTTATTGGGAAAATCAATTGAGATAATCAGCATTGAAGGAGTTAGCAAAAATGAATTTATATTAAAGATAAAAAAAGATAATGAAGAACAGCTGCTGATAGCATACAATAAAAAGAAGATAGACGAATCTGACATAATTAAAGCCTATAAAAGAGCATTAGAATCAGATCTTAAATATATGGTTCTAAGTTTTGGAGATGTTCCTAAGAAAATAAATGGGCTTTTAGATGCATTTAAGAAGCTGTCTGATATAGGAAAACTAGAATAAAAACCATAAATTTCTTTTTATTATTATTATTATTATTATGGACTTTAGGAGATAGTAAATTATTTAAGGTAGTTATTTCTTGATAAAAAATGGCAAGAATTGGGAGTTATCTTGAAAAAGATATTGCATTACTTTTTGAAAAGATTGGTTTTGATGTTTCATTAAATTCTAAAGAGTTTGGTTTTGAATCTGATATTATTGCAAAGAAAAATAAATTTATTATACTTGTTCAAACAAAGTTATATGAACACTCGTATATCAATGTAAAAGAGATTTTACACCAATGGGAAAGTAAGGGAAGACATGTTCAAGCAGATAGAGTTTTAGTTGTAATTTCTGGTTTTGAAATATCTCCTGAGTATTTTGATTTAGCAAAGAAATTAGGTATTTATTTATGGGATGATAATATCTTAGATAAATTGAAGAGAATTGAATCAAAAGAACTTTATGATAAAATTGGTAGATTATTACATTTTAAGGAGATTATGAAGAAATTAGAAGAACAGAGAAAAAAAGATGATGAATTTAAAGCTGAAGAATTAAAGAAAGCTACTTTAAAAAAGAAAAAGGCATTAAATATTGAATTAATAATCGTTCTTATTACTTTTGCATTATTCTCTTTTATTGGTTATATAACCTATATTTCTCCAGATACAGTGATAAAAATTAGTTATGGAATTTTTGTAGGATTTTTTATAGCTTGTATTTCATTCTATTTAACAAAAAAGATTGTAAGTTACTTTTTTACTAGTAGAGAAAAGAAAATTTTAGGTAATATGGTTATTATTAATAAGATTAAGATAAAATGGTATTAACAACAGAATTAATTATTAAGATAGTAGAAATTCTTTTTGAAAATGGAATAAA
Organism: Candidatus Woesearchaeota archaeon; assembly: GCA_964644735.1. Taxonomy (GTDB): domain Archaea; phylum Nanobdellota; class Nanobdellia; order Pacearchaeales; family GW2011-AR1; genus WAQV01. Next base: position 397 of record CAZXWV010000031.1, on the reverse strand, counting down.
GTCAATAGCAAGAGACGACTTAGAAGAGATTAATAAATGGCTTTCTAAAGAAGCGAAGTTAGGGGACAACACAGCAGAAAATGTAAAGGATGAATTTCAAAAAATATTAAAAAGTCAAGAAAAAGAATTTGGAGAGGGATATTAATTAAATAAAACTCCCGCCCCTTAACAGCTTATTCATCTCCCGAAAACTTAACACTCCCTATTTCCGACATCTTTAAAAACCTTTAATCAGACAAATAAGTATGGGAAAGATAAAATCAAAGTTAGTAAAGAGAACAGCAGATACTCTCATAAAAAAAGGCATTGAGTTTACAGAGAGTTTTGAAAGAAATAAAAAGATACTTGGGAATACTATGCCAAGCAGAAAATTAAGGAACCAGATAGCTGGTTTTAT
>CAZXWV010000030.1:0-6468 GCA_964644735.1 Candidatus Woesearchaeota archaeon | reverse complement strand
CATAAAAATATTTATACTCTTTAATTTTCCAATTATAATGCCAGAAAAATTCTTAGAGAATATTGAACCTAGGGAGTACCAGCAAAAGATATTTGAAACATGTGTAAATAAAAATTGTTTAGTAGTGATTCCAACTGGTTTAGGAAAAACTCTTATTGCATTGATGCTTGCCGTAGAAAGGATGAAAAAATTCCCTGGAAAGAAAGTTGTATTTCTTGCTCCAACAAAACCTCTCGCAGAACAGCACCTACAATCATTTAAAAGATATCTCCCAGAATTATTTGCAGATATGCAATTATTTACTGGGCAAGTAAATGCAGAGAAAAGGAAAAAAACATGGCAGACAGCTGATATAATTTTTTCAACCCCCCAATGCATTGCAAATGATTTAAGAAAAAAAATGTATGATTTAAATGAAGTTTGCCTGCTTATTGAAGATGAAGCCCATAGATGTTTAAAAAATTACGATTATAACTATATCGCCCAGCAATACAAAAATCAGGTAGAGCATCAAAGGATTCTTGGACTAACAGCTTCGCCAGGAAGTGAAGTAGCGAAAATAATTGAAATTTGTAAGAATCTTTCAATAGAAGAAGTGGAGTTAAGAACAAGAGAAAGTGAAGATGTAAAAAAATATCTTCAAGTTTTAGAATTTGAAAAAAAGAATGTTGATTTTCCTGCGGAATTTGAAGAGATGAGGCATGTTCTGTCAAAACTATTCAACAATTACATTGAAGAATTAAGGCAAAGATCAGTTCTTTTCGGTCCTTCCTCAAAAACAGCCCTTATAATCCTTCAGAAAAAGATAATGGGAAGTTTGACAAGAGGGAATAAAAACTTTAATTATATGCTAGGGGCAAGCGCTTGTGCCCAAGCAATAAAAATTCAACATGCATTGGAACTCTTAGAAACCCAGACATTAAAAAGTTTCAATGAATACCTAAAAAATCTGTTTGATCAGGCTGCAAAAAAACAAAGCAGGGGAGTAGTGAAGCTAGTGTCAAAACCAGAATTTAATTTTGTATTTATGCGGTCAAATGAACTGTTATCTAAAAAAATTGAACATCCAAAACTTGAAGAGCTTGCTAAAATAATTGAAAGTGAGATTGTTAAAAATGAAAAAATGAAAGCTATTGTTTTCACCCAATTTAGGGATACAGCCTCTGCTATCTCAAAAAAACTTAATGAGCTCAAAAGTATAAATGCCAAGGTTTTTGTTGGGCAAGCTAAGAAAAAAGGAACAGGATTAAGCCAGAAAGAGCAAAAAAGTATCATAAATGAATTTTCAGCTGGAGATGTTAATGTGTTATGTGCTACTTGCATTGCTGAAGAGGGTCTTGACATCCCTGAAGTGAATGTTGTTATTTTTTATGAGCCAGTTCCTTCTGCAATAAGAACCATTCAAAGAGCTGGAAGAACAGCAAGGGTTATGAATGGAAAATTAATAATGCTTGTAACAAAAAAAACAAGGGATGAATCTTTTTTTTATGTCTCTAAAAATAAGGAAAAGAGAATGCATACTGCAATCAATTCCATTAAAGAGGGTTTGCTTAATTCTAAAGGCAATTTAAATATAGATGAAAAAAAACAAGAGCAGAAAACAATTAAATCTTATGTCAAGAATTCAAGATGATAATTACGATTTCTGGCAAGCCTGGAGCAGGAAAGACTAGTGTGGGAAAAATGCTGTCTGAAAGACTTAATTACAAATTTTATTCTATCGGAAGTTTAAGAAGAGAGTTAGCATTAAAAAAAGGATTGACAATAGACCAATTGAATGAACTTGGAGAAAAAGAATTTTGGACAGATAAATATGTTGATGATTACCAAATAAAAATAGGAATGAGTGAAAACAACTGTATAATTGATGGAAGACTTTCTTTTCATTTCATACCTTCTTCAATAAAAATTTTTATTGAAGTTAATCTAAAAATAGCTACTGAACGAATTTTTAAAAATCAAAGAATTAGTGAGAAAAGTAAGAATAATTTAAAAGGGATAAGAGAGGAAATTAAAAAAAGAATAGAGAGTGATAGAAAGAGATATATAAAATATTATGGGGTGGATTGTTATGATAAAAAAAATTATGATATCATTATAGACACTTCAAATCTTAAAATTAAAGAGGTTGTAGACCAGATTCAAAATAAACTAAATAAACACAATCTAATAAAAATAAATTAAAATGTCAAATGAGGTTTAGATAAAATGAAGCAAATCTTAGACATCTTTTCAAGAAAACACCAAATAATGAAAAAAGAGAGAAAAAATGAAAAGATAATAATTGATTACAGGGAAAAAAATTCGCTGGTTGTTTCCAAATTGATTGGATTAGGGTTTGATATAAATTTTGAAACATTAAAAGTTGCAGATTATATTGTAAAAGATGTTGCAATAGAAAGAAAAACTGTTTCTGATTTTATTTCATCAATGGTTAATAGGAGACTTCTCAAGCAGCTTGAGGAATTACAGCAGTATAAAAACAAGTTATTGATTGTTGAAGGAGTTGAAGAACAGGAACTTTATACAGATTCTGAAGAAAAAACAGGCATTCATCCAAATTCAGTCAGAGGATTTTTGCTTTCAATTGTTTTAAAATATAAAGTCCCTATAATCTTCACAAAAAATCCAGAAGACACTGCTAAATTCATTTCTGTGCTTTCAAAAAGAAAAGAAAAAGAGATTTCATTGAATGTAATGAAAAAAACATTGGATAAGAAAGAACAGATGCAGTTTATAATTGAAAGTTTTCCAGGAATCGGTCCAAAAACATCAAAAAAGGTTTTAGAAGAATTCAAAACTATAAAGAACATAATAAATGCTTCAGAAGAAGAATTAAGAAAGATTGTTGGGAAAAAAGCTGAAATAGTTTATAAAATTATTAATGAAAATTATTAATAAATTCTATCTCATCTAAATATACCTTATAATAATTTTCAAAATTATTAACCTTTTTTGAATTAGATGAGACAATAACACGATATTTATTTCCTGTCTCTTGGTTAAATTGGTTTTTTAATATACTTACTTGTTTTTCATTTCCTCCAATAATTAAAAGACCATCAAGATTATTCTTAGAAATAAGAGATGAAGCATCTTTAACTAAATTATTTAGTTCTGATTTGTATTTATTTACCATCAAATAATTTATTAAAAGTTATTTTTAAAAATAAGTATATACTAAAATATATTTTAGAGTTAATTTAATTTAAACCTTTCCACAATTTTATATTTAGGGCCTTCTCTTGTCAACTCAGATTTCATCAGAAAAAATTCATTTACTTCAAACTTTAATTTTTTAAAGTGAATGTCTTTAATAGATTTTATTAAATCTTGCTTGTTATTTACGGCTTTTACTCTTGCAAGAGTGATGTGAGAATTAAATCCTCTCTCTGCTGGTATTTTTAAAAGTTTAAAAGATATTTGCTTTTGCAACTCTTTAATTTTATCTGAGATAATATCTACCCATATAACTTTGATATAATCTTCACTATCAAATACCCCTGCTTCTCCAATTTCAGCTTCAAATTTGTCAAATTTAATCTTTTTTAACTTATTTTTAATTTCTTCTGCTTCTTCTCCAGAAATATCTCCAATAAATTCAAGTGTTAGATGCATATCATCTTTTCTGACAAACTTTCCTTTAAACAAATTCTTTTTTTGCAGTATCTCAGACTGATGAAATATTTTAGATTTTATGTTTTCTGGAAGTTCTATTGCAACAAACAATCTCATTTTTTTGATTCTATTTTATTTAAGATTATTAAAAGCAAAAATCCTAAAAAAGCAATAAATCCAACTGATAAAAAAAGATAATCAAATCCTACAAGAGATGCAATTCCTGCACCTAAAAAAGCTGCTACTGCTGTTCCAATCCCAACCCCTGTGCTCCAGATAGCATATTCAAACCCTTTATGTTTTTTATCTATGTAAGTTGTAAAAAGAGTAAACCAAGTAGGATAAGCTAAAGCTGCCCCAAAACCGTAAATTATCTGTGCAAGAAAAATTTCATAAACATTTTTGGAAAAGAAGTAAATAATTGGGACAAGTATAATTAAAAAAGTTCCAAAAACCAAAAGACGAGTTTTATGCTTTTGTTTGTCTATAAAATATTTGGATAAAGGCAATTGAGTAATAGATTTAACAGACAAAAAAATTGTAGTTGCTAAACCTGCTGTAAATATACTTCCGCCAGCTAAATCACTAATAATAAAAATAGCAAAAATAGGCGCAATCAGCCCAAAACTACTCAAAATGAATATATCTGATAATATAAGCAAATATAACTTCTTATTCATACTAAATTATATCAAAAATAATTTATAAATTTATCATATTAATTCAGCCAGAATTTTAGCGCCAAGTTTGACTGTAAGTCCATTATTCTTCCTGTCTTTATTTTCATTGATTTCTACTATGTCAACTGCTCTCAATGTTTTAATTTTATTCATTCTCTGGATTAAGTATAGAAATTGTCTGCTTGTTAGGCCCCCTGGTTCTTGGTAGCCTGTTGATGGGGCAAATGCAGGATCTATAACATCTATATCAATAGAAATATAAAGCTCTTTATTGTTTGAAAACTCCATTATTACATCACACATTTCTTGCAAGTCTTCTAAAAGCTGGTTCATTGAAATAATTTTTATATTCTTTTCTCTCAAAAACTTAATTTCTTTAATATCAGAGTTCCTAACACCAACCAAAAGAATATTCTCTGCTGGAAAACCATCATTAATCAATCCCCGCAACCATTCTTCATGTGTTGGAAACTTCTTATCTATCGGCTCCATACAATCAGGGTGGGCATCAAATACGATTAAGCATGGCTCTTTTCCAGAATTTTGGCAATGGTTTAAAAATGCTCTAGTGATTGGATAACTTATAGAATGGTCCCCTCCAAGAAAGATAGTTTTTGGTTTTATTTCAAAAATTTTAAATGAGTTTTTATATATTAGTTCATTGGTAAACTTTAAATTTGAATTGTCCAAATGAATCTCCTCTAAATCAAGAAGATTTGTATTAATTGCTTTTCCTTGTTCATTAGAATATATTTCTTTAATAGAATTCAGAATAGCATTGCCTGACTGCTCGCATCCGTCTGTTTTTCCTAATCCATTAATAGCCGGAACTTTTACAACATAAAAATTTTTGTCCATTTTGTTTGTTTTTAAACTTTTTAGATGCTCAAGAATGTGAATATATTGGTATTCTTGGCATAAACATAAATTTTAATAATAAGAAGAGTTTTTAAGATTATTCTTCAGGCACAAGTGCAAAAAAGCTGTAATTTTTTATTTTCGCCAACTTTTTAACATCATCCAGTTTAACATCATTAATATTTTTCTCATAATTATAAAAATCTTCAGCTTTTCCATTTACTTCATAATATACCAAATTAACCATCTGCATCTGCGAATCCTCCATTGATATCTGATAATTTCCAATCATTTGTTCTTTAATCTGATTAAGTTCTTCTTCAGTTAATTCTTCTGCAACCTTTGCAAATTCATCTAAAATTAATTTTTTAATTCTCTCGACATTTTCTTTGCTTGTCCCAACATAAATAAATGTATGCGCAAAATCAATTGTTATTTCTGAAAATTCTTTTACAGCATATGCCAGATTTCTCTTTTCCCTTATCTCTTGAAATAATCTGGAAGACATTCCTCCTGCCATCAAAGTTGAAAGAATTCTTGCAGCATAAGATTTTCTGTCATTTGCTAACGGAATATGATATGCAAATATCAGGTTTGCCTGATCAATACCTTTTCTTTTTTCTGTTTTTTCCCCATTTTTTAATTTTATCTTCACTTTTGGATTTTCTATTTTTTTTCTGTTAAAAGTCTTTTCTGCGAAATTAATTATGCTATCTAAATCAGCTTCCCCAACAACACATAAAATAATATTATTTGGCTGATAAGCTTGTCTAAACCTGGCAAGAAGTTTATTTCTATCAATTAATTTTAAGTTTTTCTCTGTCCCAATCAAAGGCGCCCCAAAAGGCTCTTCATAAAGCAGCTTATGCACTTCTTTAAATGAATATGTTAAAGGATTGTCTTTTTTAAGTTTTATCTCTTCAAAAATTACTTTCTTCTCCTTTTCCAGCTCTTTTTCATCAAATAACGAATTTTTAACCATGTCAGATAAAACATCAAGTGCGACATTGAGATGTTTGCTGGGAATTTTGCAGTAAAAAACAGTCATTAATTCATCAGTAAATGCGTTGGACTCTCCCCCGTGTTTTTCTATTTCTTCAGCAATTTTCTTTGCATTTCTTGTAGGAGTTCCTTTGTAAACCATATGCTCAATAAAATGAGAGATTCCTTTTTCATCAATGCCCTCATTAATTCCTCCAGTTTTAATTGCAAATGATATGCTTACTACAGGTACATCTCTCTTTTCAAAAAGAACAGTCATTCCGTTTTTCAAAACAATTTTATGGAATTTTGCGGCCATAATCTAAAAAAT
>CAZXWV010000029.1:0-6570 GCA_964644735.1 Candidatus Woesearchaeota archaeon | reverse complement strand
AAAATATGGATAAAATGAGGAATTTTAGTAATTTTCGTGCTTATTCCAACTAATCCTCCAGAAAGAAGTATCAGTAAAACTATTATAGGCTGTTCAATTAAAGGCAAATCAAATTGAGTATCAAACAAAAATAATCTTGCTCCTAAATAAGGCACTATAATATCACTTAAACTTCCAATAACTAGCGCTCCTGTAACCCCAATTAACAATGCCATAATAAAATTATCCTTATACTTGTAGAAAATTGCTGTAGAGACAACAGCAGATGCAAATAAATGAGCAAAGTGTGTTGCTTTAAATAAAGATTCTGAAATTATTAAATTAGTGGCATATAAAACAATTACAACTAAAATAATCGCAATCAAAGTTGCTCCGAAAGTAAAGGGGATGTGATGCTTTAATTCATGGATTACTATTTTTATATTTTTTTTCATCATTTCACTCTCCTGAACTTTGCTATAAAAAACCCTTCTGTATCTGCATCTTGAGGGTATATCCTACAGGAGTATTTTACCTCTTCTAAATATTCCTTGTCTTCCCATTTTTTTATTCCGCTTCTTGATTTAATTGGAAGTGAGATTGATTCTATTTTTATTCTTCCATTTAAATAATTAAGTATTGAATCAACAACTCCCTCATTTTCTTCTGGCGCATGGGTGCAGGTGCTATAGACAATTTCCCCTCCAACATTTAATAATTCAAATGCAGATGTAAACAAGCTTCTTTGTATTTTTGGAAGGTTTTTTATTGTATTTATATTCCACATAGAATATGTTTTTGGGCTGCTTCTTAAAGTTCCCTCTCCAGAGCATGGGGCATCAACTAAAATTTTGTCAAAGCTGAATCCTTCTTTCTTCAATATCCTACAGAGTGCTGCGCCATCTTTTTTAGTGATTATTGTATTTATAACCCCGCATCTTTCTAAATTGGATGCAAGAATTTTTATTCTTCCAAGACTAACCTCATTTGCTATTATTGTCCCTGTGTTTTCCATTTTTGAAGCGAGCTGGGTTGTTTTGCTTCCAGGAGCAGAGCATAAGTCCAAAATTAATTCTCCTGGTTTTGGCTCCAAAGCAATAACAGGGAGCATGCTGGCAAGCTCTTGAATATAATAATATCCTAGCAAATGCTCCAGTGATCTTCCAAGCTCTCCAGGCTCTAAATTTGATTCAACTACCATAATTTCAGGATAATTTTTCCAAAGGGAATTTATTTTCCATCCTTTTTTTTCGAGTCGTTTCTTTAATTCTTCCGGAGATATCTTCAGAGTATTGCATCTGATTGACCTAACAGGAGGTTTTTTTAATATCTCAATATAATCACCAAAATCCTCGCCAAGAAGCTCTTTCATTCTTTTGATAAATAATTCTTTTAATTCCGGAAATTTTTTTGAATTCATATTAATTTAAATTTTATAATTTTCACAATACTATCTTCATTAATTTTTTTATTATAATACTGAGAGTATGTTTTATACATTTCTTCTTTAGATTCATATTTTTCATGACCTTTCAAATCTTCTTCATTTAAATTACCTAAAATTTTTTCTTTTACAAAGATAACTTCTGCTTTTGCAAATTCTTTTTTTGTTTCACTTACCAAGAAAGAAATTTCATCCCCTACTGAAATATCTTTATCATCAAAGAATCTCCAAGTATTATTTTTCCCTCCTTTTAATATTAACTCACTAAGTGCTTTTTTAAATTTTAATTCTTTCATCTTAAAAATCTCCTAAAGTTGTTTGTTTTTTGTCCTTAATAATATCATTAACATCAGAATTAAAAATCTGAAAGATATTCTCAACAGCAGGAAGGATTTGGTTTTTAAGGTAATATTCTATATTATACTCTCCAGCTTCATCAGGCAGTTTGACTTTCTCCCTTACAAGTTTTTTCTTCTCTTTTGTTTCTGCAATGTAATACTCAACTAAATTCCCCTGGCTGACAGGAATTTCCCTTTCCTGCATTTTTCTTGCAGCAATGACATGAGGCGAAACAGCCTTATATTCAGAAATGGATTTTTTTAACTGGGTCCTTATTATCAAATCTTCTTTGTTTATTTTTCTTTGCTGCAGTTTTTTAATAATTTCCTTAACATATTGCAACGCATTTTTTTCATTGCCATCTTCTAAGATTTGCCTGATTATTCTGTTTTGAACTTCTCTTGCAAGTCTGCACCAATCTCTTCTGACTGTCTCAAAACCTCTTATTTTTAATTTGTTATTCTTATCAATTAATGCATATTTCTTTTTTGCCCCGGCAGTCCCGGCCCTTGTAGTAACCCAGATGCCTCTCTTGAAAAATCCTTCCAATTCAAGCTCCATTATCCCTGGAAGATTTGAATTAAGCTCTTTTAAAAATTTTAAAATTTGATCTTCGCTTTTTTTGCCTCTAAGAAATGCTATGCTGTCTGTATCAGAATAAATTATCTTGAACTCTTGTTTATTGATCTCCTCCATTGTGTCTTTTATAGCTTTTCTTGCAAATGCCGCTGATGCAGCCGCTGCTTCAGGGCAGTAATATCTTGCTCCAAAGAACCCTTGATATCCATAAGCTGAATTTACCAATAATTTAAAGGCATTGCTCCTAGCCTTTTTTATCACATCCGGCTTGTGCTTCAGCTCTTCTTTGTAGTGTTTTCTTTTTTCTATAATTTCTTTTAACATTTCTGGAAAAAATCCAATCTCTTTTGCAAAATATAATTTCTTGCCGCCTGTCTCTATATTGTAGGAATCTTTTTCAGGTTTCTCTAAAAAAGTTGACTTTGAAAGATTATATGTTACAATAACACTGCCATAACTGCTTGTAAAATCAAACATAACAACATCTTCATAAAGGCCTGGTGCCGGCTCGAATACAAAAGCTCCTTCATATTTTTCCCTTTGCCTTCTTTCTGAAATCTCATCATGCATCGGCCTTTTTTCAGGTATTTCATTAAACTTTTCCAGATTATGCAGAATGTAAGATTCAACATTCTTGGACATCCCATTCCTCGAAACATCAAAAATAGGTTCTTGCATTATTTTTGTAAACTCCAGCATGTCTGGCCACATTTTTTCAAACAAACCAAAAGTTAAAATTGAATCATGCAAATTATACTCATAATATTTTTCCCAGTCACCTTCCCCAATTTTTGACGAATGCTTTATTTTGAAATCTTTTTTTGAATCTCCTAAAAATTCCTTTGCAACTTCATTTAATGAAAGTGTCTCAGACTGCATATACTGTGAATATGCTGTTCTTATAAATTTCAGGATGTCTATATGAACTATTCCTTTAATTTTTCCGGTTATATTTATCCCTCGCGTGAATTTTGGCTGGCTTTTATCAAGCCCTAAAGAAAGATTTACCTCATTTTTTTCAGCCCTTGCTTTTAAATAAGGCAGATCAAAACTATCTGATGAATATCCTACTAACAAATCAGGAGAGATATCCCCAACATATTTTACAAATTTTTCTATTAACTCTGCTTCATCTTTTACATATTCGACATATTCTGGTTTTTTATGCTTTGTTTCTTTCCAGGTTATAACTTTCCTGAAGCTGTCTGAAACAAGAGAAATCATCAATATTTCTCCCTCTCCTAATTTTATTTCATCTGTCTCTATATCATAAGCAAGAAATTTAGGATTAAGCTTTTTATCTTCTATCGCTCTGAAAGATTCTAATTTTATGCAGACGTCAACATCAAAAGCAGAATCAATTCCGCCGAATTCCTGAGAGTTATTTAAAACCTCGCCAGATAATTCATACCAATGCATAGGGATAATCTTTTTTTCAATGATATAGTGAGTTATAAATCCTAAATCATACCCTCTTCTTTTTTCAATTTCAGGGAATCCTAACTGGTCGGCAACATCATGCAAATCCTTATAGTTTGTTGCAAATACCTTTAATGCATTAACTTTCTTCCCTAAAAAACTTTTTTCATGAAGCTCTACTTTTTCAACTTTTGTTCTTCTGCCTTTCAGATCAAGCTCTATTTTCTCTATTTCTTTGATAAGTTTGTTTATTTTTTCGTGTTTTAAGCCGTCTTTTAATATCGCCCATAAATAAACCGGGCAGGAATCAATCACGCAGATTCTTTTTCCTTTAGAGTCTCTGCCGATAATCCGTGCATAATTTCTTCCTTCAAAATCAAAATAATCATAATCCAGCGGGATAAAATCTAATTTCATGAATATACAAAATATAGAAGTTATTTAAAACTAATCTTTGGAAGCCCTGTAAAAGAAATTCCTCAGCTTAAAGAGCAAAAATATTGGATGGGAAATATTTAGCAAGAACAATAAAGTTTATATACTACTGTTTAGTGACTAATATATGGTAGAACTATTAGAATCAAGATTAGAGAGGTTAGAAAATAATATCGTAGAGAGAGTTAAAAATGCATTTAAAGTTGAGCATGTTAATCCTAAAGAAAATTGGGAATTAATGCCTTATTTAAAATATGGATTAGCAGATAGAGTTGCTGAAAAGATAGGAAATCCTAGTTTTAATAGTGTTCTTTATTCTACACTAAATAAAGATATTTTAAAAAGAGTTTATTATGGAATATTAAGCACACAAAACCTCCCTTCTGATTATCTGAATTTATTAACAGATTGGGAAAAAGTGTACTTATTTAGGGGGAGATGGTCAGAAAGAAAACCAGACCTTGCAGATTCTATAGATGTTTTGACAATAAATAATATTTATCTTGGATTGAATAAACTGCATGAAGATCATTATGTCAGAAAAGCTAATGGAGAATATAAAACCGAGCCAAAATTCCCGGAAAGTGATAGAATCAGAGAAGATTATAAAAGAATTATTTCAAGATTAAACGCTCCTAAAAAAAATATTGGTCCTCCGGTTCAATTAAAGATGAAATTATAATTTAGAAGAATTTTTATATTTCTTATTCTTTAATCAAGAAAGCAAAATGGGTTTAGAGATACGGGATATTATCCCGCGCAAAGAAATTGAATTGTCTGATTTAAAAGGGAAAATACTTTGTGTTGATGCTTTCAATAGTTTATACCAGTTTCTATCCACAATCAGGCAGCCAGATGGAACTCCATTGATGGACAACAAAAAAAGAGTAACAAGCCATCTTTCTGGAATTTTTTATAGAAATGTTGCTTTGCTTTCTGAAGGGATAAAATTAGTTTATGTCTTTGATGGAGAGCCGCCTGAATTAAAATATAAAACACATAAAATAAGGAAAGAGGAAAGAGAGACAGCAAAAGAGAAATATGAAGAGGCAAAAAGCAAAGAGGATATAGAGGGTATGAGGCGTTATGGGAGCCAGCTTGTAAGGCTTAATGATGAAATAATTCAAGAGAGCAAGGAGCTGTTGGAAGCAATGGGAATTGCAGTTGTGCAGGCGCCAGGCGAGGGAGAGGCAGAAGCAGCTCATCTGGCTAAAATTAAAGAGAATGTATATGCAAGCGCAAGCCAGGATTATGACAGCCTGCTTTTTGGTGCTCCAAGATTAATAAGAAATCTAACTTTAGCAAGGAAAAGAAAAACTTACTCTGGATTTGTAGAGGTAAAGCCAGAATTGATTGACCTAGAAAGAACATTGGATATGCTGGAAATAAGCCTTGACCAATTAATTTGTCTAGGCATATTAGTTGGAACAGATTACAACCCAAAAGGAGTTCCTGGAATTGGGCAGAAAAAAGCATTGCAAATTGTTCAGAGATTCAAACAGCCTGTTCTAATTTTTGAGGAAGTTAAAGAAAAAATACACTCCCTTCCTGAAGAAGATCAATTTGACTGGAAAGAAGTCTTTGAACTATTCCATAAGCCAGGAGTAACTGATGCTGATTTAAAGTTTGGAAAAATGGATGAAAAAAAAATAAAAAAAATTCTGGTTGAAGAGCATGATTTTTCTGAAGAAAGGATTGACAAGCATATTGAGCGGCTCAGGGAAATTGAAGAAAAAAGCAAGCAAAAAGGATTAGATAATTGGGTTTAGAAGAAATTATAATTTTCTTAATATCTCCTTATTGTGAGAGAATTCTCTAGTCAATCTGTAATATTCTTCGACCAACTCATATCTTCTCTTTTTTCATTGATAGTCTTCCTCAACTTTCTCTTTCTTTAATAAATCTAAACTTTTCTTTGCTATCTGCTTATCTCCGATCCCTCTTCATTTTCTCAATTAATTTCAATTCCCTTCTTCTCTCTTCTTCCAAATTTGCTTGACGCCTAGCCTCCTCTATATTTCTAACAGTCCCCCATCCTCTCCACCAACCATACCCTTTTCCTCCTGCATATCTCGCACCCTTTCTCAACCAGCTACCTAACCCTAATCCTGCCAATATTAATATAACTCCTATGATAAATGCAGAAGTTTTTGCATAAATAAATTCTGTAAAGCTTAGGAAAATAAGAATAATCCCAGAGAAGAGGAACAAATTTGCAAATCCAAATTTAACCCCCATATAAATAATTAGTATCAGCAAAATAATTGGAATAATTCCATATAATGCCTCGCTGGAAAATCCAATAGCATAAAATAATCCTTCATAATCAAAACCTGTCCTATTTATTCCCCATACTATAAATAAAGAGATTACAA
>CAZXWV010000028.1:0-6723 GCA_964644735.1 Candidatus Woesearchaeota archaeon | reverse complement strand
TCCATTTTAATCTTCAACCTCCTTTATTTGGTATATCTTAAAATTTTTGCTAAAGCCATAAGAATCAAGTACTTTTCCTTTATTATTTATCTCTATGATTCTGTTATTATTTGAATCAGCAACAAGATAGTTTCCATTACTTAATTGAGTACAATCTTGTATCCAATTAAATTCACCTTTTATCTCATTTAAGATTGTTCCATTTTTCTCAAAAATAATTACTCTCTTATTATTTGTATCGGACACAATAAAATTTCTCTCTAACTTGTAGATGGAATGCGGCTGCTTTAGCCCTCTCAAAATCGTTTTAGTTTTTTTGGACATTCTATCAATCTCTATCACTTCCCCTTGATGGAACAAAGAAGAAATTATTTTCTTTTCATTCTTATCTGAAAATATCGCGGAGTTTATATGGGTCGTTTGCTTCAATGTGGGATAGTCTGTTTTTCTATGATCAATCTTTCTACTTATCCTTCTCTTTTTATTTAAGGGTGTAATTTCATAACCATTATCTATAGCCCACCAATCCCACAATATTTTTCCATTAGGATCAATTTCTAAGATTAAATCTAATCCTGAACTTATTATTAAAAACCCTTTTTTTGTAGAATTTAAAGAGTGAACATCATTAAAACATTTATTATTTATACAGCCAACAATATTTAACTTTCTGCCTAGTATATAAATCATATTTTTCCTCATAGAAGCAACATAAATCAAATTATTTTTAAAATCAAAACCAGATGGACAACTAATCTCTTTCGATGAAATTTCCCTCTTATTTCTCCAATCAAATTTCATAATTAGTCCACCTAAATCAACTTGCTTCCCTATTGGTTTATTTGTGCCGTAAACACCTTTCTTTTTTAGAATGGCATTTTTTGTCCAATTTTTCTTTATTCTATCTAAATTTTTTGTTATATAAAAAGTAATTATTATTTTCATTTTTTACTTGTTCTTTTTAGTTTCCTCCATTCTTCTTCTGCAATTTTTTTAGAATATTCCAATAAATTTTTTAAATTCCCTTTGGCCGTTAAAGGATTACCAAGCATTAATCTTTGCATCTGATAAACTTCATTACTTCCTGTCCCAAGTATATTTTTAAAATCATTTAGTTTAAATGTATGTACATAAAACTGACCTTCTCTAAACATTTTTTTTTGTATTCTTAAATTCAATTCATTAATTAAATCAATATGCTTTCTTGATGGATTTTCGTCTAATTTTTCTTTTAATTCTTTTGGGATATAGATATATGCTACACTATTAATTATAACATTGTTCATAAGGTAAAAATCATTTTCTTTTTCAACTAATGATGCAAAATGTTTAGCCATTTCGTGTCTTTTTTCTATTAAGTATCCAATATTCTTTTTCCCTAAGTTTTTTATTAAAAACCATAATTTCAAACTGTTAAAAGATCTAGATCCTAAGAAAGGAGTAATTTGCCCAAATGAATACTTCTCCATTGTGATTAAATCACTAACACCTGCTATCGGTTTAAAATCTTTTGGATTTTTTATCAATAAATAACTTAAATTATATGGGGTGAATAGAACTTTATGTGGATCCAAGGTAACAGAGTCTGCTAAGTTTATACCTTTGATTTTATATTTTAGTTTATCGCTAAAGCATAATGAAGCTCCATGACATGCATCTATATGAAACCATATCTTATATTTTTTAGCAATTTTTGAAAGTCCAACAAAATCATCTATTGCCATAGTTCTAGAATCACCAGCATATGCTACAATAACAAAAGGAATAGAATTTTTTCTGTAATACTTTATTTTATCAACCAGATCACCCTTGTCTATTGTAAAATCTTTCGTTGTTTTAACTTCAACAATATTCTCTGTGCCTATTCCTAACCATCCCATTGCAGCTTTTGAAGTATAATGTCCTATCCCTTCAGGTATAAACATCTTTAATGGCTTGTTTGTTCTAATTAGTCCTTTTTGCATAGTTTTAGGCATGATTCTTTCTCTAGCTAATAATAATGCCACAGTATTAGCAAGTGTTCCTCCAGGAACATTTATGCCCCCCACATCAATTATATCTCTTTGTTTTTTTCTTACTTTATATCCAATAATATCTCTAAGCCAATTTATCACAGCAATCTCAACAAAAGTTGCTGTTGGAGAACAATGTATAGAATTTATCATATTTTGGTTAAGCATTCCATAAAGTAAATGACCGCACATTGCCGCAGTTGAATTACCACTATCAGGAAATGCAAGGAAATCCTCACTAGAAAAGTTTACTGAACCATCAATAATCTTTTTTTTGCACTCTTTAATAACCTTCCTTATATCTTTAGATTTTATTGGCATTGGCTCTAAAAGGTCTTTCATTATTTTTTCTTGTTCTTTATATTTTAAAACAGATTTGTCATTCTTGCTATTTGTTTTAAACTCAATTCCATCTTGAAGGATTTTAGAAAATATATTCAAACACTCTTTCTTGTTTTTACTATTTATAAAATACTTTCTGAGTTCTTTTAGCTTTGGATTATATTCTCTGTTCATCTTTTAAGCACTTTCCTTTGATTTATGTAAATTGCTTTTTTCGATACTCAACAGAATTTATCTATTGTAAATTCTTTCTCGTTTATCAAGAAATTCTATTATTAATATTCTCTCTTTGAGGTTAACGTCGATTAATGCGCGATAATGTCCAATTCGTAATTTATAACAATCTTCTCCTTCATAATGTTCTAAATATCTAAATGGATTGTCATTAACAGAATCTATTTTATCTAAAATTCTTAAGGCAATATCTTTTTGTAATTTATTCAAGAATTTGAGTGGTTTTGGCTTCCAGATTATAGAATAACTCATTTTTTCATAATCATTTCCCTAACCTTTTCTTGAGAAGTACATTCAGAATTAGGAATTTGTCTTGCTTCTTTTAGTTCTTTTTTTATCCAATCAGATAATTCCCCTTCTTCTATAAGGATATTTTTAATCAAAGCTACATCTCTGATAAGTTGTTTTAAATCTTCTGCACGAATATCTTTTGATTCCATATAATTTATATTGTTGACTGAATTAAATAACTTTCCATCTATTCTCTACAACTCTAAAGTAGTTACAAATAGAAACGTTTAAATAGTTCTTATGTCCTCAAGTTTAATAAATTAATAGTTAGTAATAGTTAACAAATCTTTTTAAAGAAGATTTGCCTTTAAATTTAAGATGAAAAACTCATTAATGAATAACAAAAAGGGCGCAATAGACCCATTAATAATTATTGTTGGAGCACTGACTATTATTGGAGGGTTTATGTATCTTGTAAATCAATCTTGGGGTTTATTAATAGTTGCTATTGCATTGCTATTAGAAGCAGTTAAACAAGTTATGAAATAAAATGGCAGAAATTAATATGATAACAAATGAGAAATTGATAATTGGGGTATCTGTGATAATATTAAACCTAATACCTTTATTGACAAAGAGATATAAATATTTAATAGTTACAATAATAATTTCCCTGATATTAATGTATCTTGGAATTTACTTTTAAAATGGAAAAATCATTAAAACAAAAACTTAGAAAAAAGATAATAAAAACAAACCTCCCAGCTTAAATAATTTTTATGTAAAATTTAGTTGCAGGGATTGTAGTAATTACAGGAGAGAGATTTATTGCACAGGCACTAATATTTTTTCAAAAAAGATATAATCCTTATTACCACCTATCTTTTCATAGTTCTCTTTTTCATAAAAGTCTATTGCATTAGTATTTAATTTTTTAACTTGAAATTCAATTTTTTTAAATTTTTTTTCTAAAGCATAGTTTTCTAGTTTTTTTAACATTAATGCCCCATATCCCCTATGCTGAAATTTTTTACCTATTTGAAGTGAGATAATGAATATCTCTTTATTTTTTTCCTCAAACATTAAATAACCCATGTTCTGATTTTTTTCTTTTAATAACCATGTTCTAACATTACTTTTTAAAAATCCATCTTTCATCTCTTTATCCATATCTTTCCAACTAGAATAGTATTTTTTCATATTTGATTTAGTGATATTCAAAATAAAATTGGTGAAATTATTATTATGGCTTATATTTTCAACTTTTGGCAATAAAGGGCATCTAGGGTCAGGCATATTTATTGAATTAAAATATCTTAATGCTAATCCAGGACATCCACCAAGACAGGCATCTTTTAGATTACATAAAGAACACACACTCATTAAAAAATCTGCTCTACGGTTTCTTAGATTATTCATCAAAGCATCTTTTTTCCAATAAGCAGTTAATTTATCAATAAAAATTTCTTGTTTTTTGAGTCCTCTAAATGCAATACAAGGATTTAATTCTCCCTTAGGCCCAATAGATATTTCAGTCTTTCCTGCTGGACATTTAAAACATCCTTCATTTGTATTGACCAATTCTTTTTTAGTATCTTCAAAAATATTAGTTTGCACAGAAACTTTTTTATGATGACTAATTATATTATTTTCATTATCTCTCAATAATTTGGTTATCTTTTTCCAATCTTCTTTAGATGCATTAAACTCTCCAGGTTGTTTTCCCCTCCCATAAGGCAGAATACCAGAAATATTCCAATATTTTAATTTACTCTTCAGGAAAAAATTAAGCAAATGGGGATAATCTTCAGTTGTTTTACTCGTAAGAATTGAGGTTATGGTTACCTTAAACCCAAATTCGATTAACAGTCTTATATTTTTTAAAATAATATCTAATTTAGTTCTGCTGTCACTTAACTCTCTGTAAGTTTCAGGATCAAGAGTATCTAACGAGACCATAATCCTCACAAGATTAGATTTTTTTCCAAATATTTTTTTTAGTTTTCTTATCTTATTTTTGTCTAGTAATGAAGCATTGGTATTTATTGTGATATCAAAGCCCAGTTTATTTGCATATTCTAATAATTCAAAAATATCTTCTCTAATAAATGGCTCTCCACCAGTAAAAGAAATCTCAAAAACTTCCATATCTGCTAATTTTTTTATTATTTCTTTCCATTGAATAGTATTTAACTCTCTTAAAACATCTTGCGAAGGAGAACAAGAATTAAAGCAATAAACACAAGCATGATTACACCTATCAGTTAATTCTAAAATGACTCTTACAGGAGATTTTAAAATCATATTAATCTTTTATTTGATAGAACATTCAATAATTCTCTTAATTTTCTATCCTTATTTACCTTTTTTAGTAAATCTTTTTTGTCTGTATAATATTTTTTTAAAAACTTTAAAACATTTTGGTTTATTAAATGGGCAGTTCCAAATTCATGATTATAAACAAGATACATCTTATTAAATTCTTTTCTAAATTTTAAAGAACTATTATTAATAGCTTCCATTTTTTAAGAAAAAATATCAATGATTAGAACCTGTTCTTCCAAAAGATTCTGCCCAATTATTAGCTTTAGGCAAATTCAGTCCTTCCTCTAAAGAAGAAGATAAAATATCTCTTACAAGATATTTTTCTTCAATTATCTCATAATCGAATTTTTTTGCTTCATATTCCATAAAAAATTAAGACCTCTAGACTATATAAATTTAATTGCTCCCATCCAATACAACTCTAAAGTAGTTACAAATAGAAACGTTTAAATAGTTCTTATGTCCTCAAGTTTAATAAATTAATAGTTAGTAATAGTTAACAAATCTTTTTAAAGAAGATTTGCCTTTAAATTTAAGATGAAAAACTCATTGATAAATATCATTGGTACAGGACTTATGACACTTGGAAGTGTTGGACTGCTTGGAGGATATGCAGAAGCAGGGGGAAATGTATGGAAGGTAAATCCAGACACACGTGATCTTGGATATTGGCTGGATATGGGAGAAGATTTATTGGAACAGGAGAAAAAAAGGAGAGAGCGGGGAAATGAAAATGAATATGGATATCATTCTTCTCTTCCTTTAGATGTACTGCCTCGTGTTATTTTTTATAATGAATGGAATGATGATAACAATAATGGATTCAATGAGTTGCATGAACTCAAAGGGAGAAAAGAAGTATTTTATTCTAATGAAAGAATAGAAACTGCTTCTCTATGGAATTCAACAAAAAATCCTGAATTAATTGGGAAAAATGTCAGTGTAGATATTTTGGGCCTTGATACTGGAAAGGTTGTATATGATTTTTATGATAGTAAATCAAATCCTCAGAGAATAAGAGGCCCTCCTGTAGTAGTCGGAGATGGTAAAAATTTTATAGTTATTATAAATATGTTAAAAGAAAAAGTTGGAGGAAACAGATTTAAATTTATATACAATATAGATAATATTCCATATATCTCTGGTGATGTTACAATTATAGATGCTCCTGAAAAATAAAAATAGTTTAATTGAATAAAAATGCAAACAAAAAAGATGGTGAATAAAAAAGAGAAAATAAAAGCAATTTTTCAGATTGCAAATCTAATTTTATCTGTAATGGCTATTGCCTTTTTTATAGGAGTTTTTAATATTGAATTTGTTAGTAGTGAGTTTAACCAACCAGGAAATACGAATATTCTTGCAGGAAAAGGAGCAGGAGGGTTATCTATAGCAATTCAAAAAAGTGAGTTAATTAAAGAAATAGGGGCAGAAATTGACGAATTACAAAAGATAATAGGACCATTATCACAGGAACAAACAAAGAAACTCACAGAACTACAAACAAAATTAACAGATGCAAAAGCACTTGAAGTAGAAGGAAGTTCTGGATTATCACAAGTTTTTGGGGTAACAGCTG